>WHSO01000159.1 GCA_009380075.1 Alphaproteobacteria bacterium
ACCCACCATATCAAGCTGCCCGACCTCGACGCTGCCGGCGACAGCGCGCCGGGCTCGATCGTCGAATTGCGCAAGTTCGACGACGCGCAGGGCCGGCGGCGGGTGGCGCTCGCCGTGCGCTCCGACCTTTCCATCGAACATCAGGTGACGGCGGCCGGCGCTACCTGGCTCGACCGTCAGGCCATCGCCCGCGCGCCCGTCGCGCTCGCCGCCGGTGGGTTTGGCGCCGAGGTCCGCGAGGCGATGAACTCCCGGGCGGAGTATGTGCTTGAACAGGGCCTCGCCGAGCGGCGGGGCCGCAGCGTGATCTTCGCCCGCAACCTGATCGATACGCTGCGCCGCCGCGAGGTGGAGGCGCTTGGCGAGAAGCTCGTCGCCGAGACCGGCCGGCCGTTCAGCCGATCCGCCACCGGCGAATATGTCGCCGGGACCTACCGGCAGCGCTTCGCGCTCGCCTCCGGCCGGTTCGCCATGATCGACGACGGCCTCGGGTTCCAGTTGGTGCCCTGGTCCCCGTCGCTTGAAAAGAAGATCGGGCAGCATGTATCCGGCCTTGCCCGGAGCGATGGTGGTGTGGACTGGAGCTTTGGGCGGAAGAGGGGTCTGGGGCTATGACCAGCTAATGTCGGGCAGGTCAGCCGTCTTTGTCCTCACCCTCAACATCGCTCCTGTCGAATTCCAGTTTCCGCAATTCCAGTTCCTGTTCGCTGCGGCGTTGCTCCGCGCCGATCATTTGCTCCAATTCATGGATGTGGCGCTCGGCAAACAGACGCACGCGTTCACGTGGATCGGTCCGCCAGGTTTCGATCAGCGCTTTCCGCTCTTCGTACGCTTCGACGTAGCCGAACGGTCCGCTCACCATGCCGGTCGATTCGAGAACGATCCCGATTTCCCCAAGCAGAGGGTCCCCGGGTCCAACCGCTGCAACAATCTCCTTGCACAGATCGTGAAGGAAGCTCTGTCCCTCATACGTCCGCATTATCTGCGTGACGAACTGCAGGCCGGCTGTATCGCCGCTTCGGACCTCCTCCCGAAGCGCCTGTTCGAACTCGGGCGACCAACGCGGGAAGACAGATTTCAGAAGCTGCCCGCCCCGATAGGAGAAGAAGACATCGTCGTCATCAAACCAGACCCTGGCGGCGGAAACGAGCTCCCGAGCATACGGTGAAAGCGCCTTCTGAAGGGCGTCCAATGAGAATGGCACTGCCGAATAGTCTTGTGGCGGGTTATCCGAGGCCAAACGGACGCGCTTGCCGAAGAAATCGATCACTGCCAGCGGATGCCTCTCCGCAATCTCCGCCACGACGGCCTCGGCGTGGAAGTCGATCTCCTTGCGATGAATAAGGCTATCCAAGGCGATGCCGACCTGATCGGCCGAGAGAGCACTTAGAATCCCGTCTTTCCCGGTCTGGTGCCCGATGACGTCAGCCCAGCGGCTGTCGTTCCGTGCCGCCAGGAATGCAATTGCCGACATGAACAAGCGCCCGGCAAGCGCAGCATCTATCTCGCCACGGCGAGTGGCTATGGCCTCGACAAGATACAGGACGGCCACCTTATCTTCCTGCTTGAGCGCAACCTGCAACACGGTCTCGGCAAATGCGGGATCGAATTTCGTTGCGAAGCGCAGATGGCGCGCGATTTGCGGGACGTACTTCCCGGCACCCAACCACTTCTGCAGTCGGCATACCACGGCGTCGTGCCGGGCTTCAT
>WHSO01000148.1 GCA_009380075.1 Alphaproteobacteria bacterium
ACAGCTATTTGCCGCATGAAGGCAAGGTCGTTCTTCACATTAAGGTCGCGCAGGCACTTTCCGTGCGTCTGCCGACCTGGGTCGACCGCGACCAGGTGCAGGCGTACGGGAGGAAGGGCGCCATCCGTCCAGCCTGGATCGGGCAAAGGATGCTGATCGACCGCGTCGCGCCGGCCGACGAAATCACCATCGAATTCACAGTGACCGAGACGGTCGAGAAACACCGCATTCCGGGCGGAACCAACGAGAAGACCGAACTATTCGGCTTGCAGCCAGCGAGTCCGTCGACTGGTGCGGCTCGGGAACGCGCCGATTGGAAAGGCACGTGGTACACCTGTCGCTTCCGCGCCAACACCCTGGTGGCGATCGAAGCTGAGCGACCGCTGGCAAGTCTTGCCGCCGTTCGGGGCGGCGTTGCTCCGCTGTATGTGCGGGCGAGCCTGCGCCAGCCCAAGGCGCCCCTCATCAGGAAGAACCGCTTCGTGCCGGACAAGGTGCTGGATTGGTAGAGGAGAGAACCATGTCTATAGGCTTCGTTAAGAGAGGGAGGACTGGCCGAAGCGCGATTGGGCGTCGCACGTTGATCGCCCTTTCCTTGTTCCTGGGCGCGCTGTTGCCCATGGCTGCCCACAATGAAACGCCTTCTTCGACGTGGTGGAAGGGGAACATGCACTCGCATTCGCTGTGGTCGGACGGCGACGACTTTCCAGAAATGGTCGCCGATTGGTACAAGCGCAACGGTTATCATTTCCTGATGATCACCGAGCACAACGTCTTTCAACTGGAGGAGATGTGGGTGGACGAGCGGCACCCGAGCTTCCGCAGCCGGCCCGACAAGTGGGAAACGGCGCTGAGAAAGTATCATGCGCGTTTGGGGGACGCATGGATCGAACAACGCGGCGAAGGCAAGGCATTGCAGGTTCGCCTCCAGCCGCTTTTCGAATACGCCGGGTTGTTCGAGGAACCGGGTCGATTCATGCTGATGAACGGCGAGGAGATCACGCCTATCATGGCTCGGGTCCGTGGGTACATGGGTCGCGACGACGATCTGCCCCAGGTGGACCTGATTGTTTCCAATCCGGCGAGTCTGATTCAGCCGTGGGGAGGCGCCAGCGTTCAGGAGGTTATGCAGAACAACCTCGATTTCGTGCAAGCGCAGCGGCGCGAAACCGGGCAGGTCATGCTGGCGCATGTCCCGCATCCCAACTATCGCTGGGCGATCACTGCCGAGGACCTGGCGGCGGTGGCGGCAGATCCGTTGCTCTTTGAAATCTATAACGGCGGCGGCGTCAATAATTACGGGGATGCGGAGCATCTCAGCACGGAGGCCCTCTGGGACATTGCCCTGGCGCTCCGTCTCTTGCGGCGCGGGGAAGGGCAGCTGTACGGCGTCGCGGTCGATGACGGGCACTATTATCACGAGTTCCAGGTTGGCAATCCGAATCCCGGCCGCGGGTGGGTGGTGGTGCGAGCGCCGTTCCTGACGCCTGAAAGGATACTGAATGGCTTGATACGCGGCGACTTCTATGCGTCCACGGGTGTGACGATCGACGACATCCGATTCGATGGCAGTGACTACGCGCTGAAAATCGCGCCCCAGGAAGGAGTCACGTATCGCACGCAATTCATCGGAACGCGGACGCATGCAATGCGCCGGCTCGAGGCCGGAGGCCAGGGCAGAACTTCCGTCGAACTATCCAGCGCAGAGTGGAAGATCGGCGAAATTCTGGCGGAAATCGACGGATTGAATCCGACCTACACGCCGGACGACTCGGAACTCTACGTGCGGGCGAAAGTCATCTCCAGCAAGCTCAAGGACAATCCTTACGCGGTCGCCGATCACGAGTGCGCCTGGACCCAACCGGTTCGTGTCTTTGTCGACTGACTCGAGGCGCCGCACCGCACCGACGCTCCAGCGCGGCCGGATAGCCGCGGGGCCGGTGAATCGCTCCCCCGCTCCCTACCGGTCTCGGGCGCCTCGTCGATGCCGCCCGATCCCCCTGTGCCAATAATCTCTGAGACAACCTCCCGAGTGAGATTAGTGTAGGGGCGGGGAGGGTTCGATGGATGAATCGTATG
>WHSO01000121.1 GCA_009380075.1 Alphaproteobacteria bacterium
CATCCTGGGCGGCTATCGCGGCCACGCCATCGAGTGCATCGAGGGCAAGCATACCGGCCTGCCTTTCCCGGCCAACGCCGAGGTCGTGCTGGAAGGTTTCATCCATCCGAACAACCGCAAGCTGGAAGGCCCGTTCGGCGAATGGACCGGCTACTACGGCTCCGACGTCCGTCCCGAGCCGCTGATGGAGATCAAGGCGATCTACCACCGCAACGATCCCATCATCCTCGGCTGCCCCCCGCTGCGTCCGCCGGATGAGCTGGCCCGCTACCGCGCGGTCACCCGTTCCGCGGCGCTGAAGGAGAACATCATCAAGGCCGGCGTGCCCGATGTTCAGGGCGTCTGGGCGCATGAGTGCGGCACCGCCCGCATGCTGCTCGGCATTTCCATCAAGCAGCGCTACCCGGGCCACGCCATGCAGACCGGCCACGTCGCCGCGATGTGCCATCTCGGCGCCTATGCGGGCAAGTACGTGGTGGTCGTGGACGACGATATCGACGTGTCCAACCTGGAAGAGCTGATCTGGGCGATGATTACCCGCTCGGACCCGGCGACGTCGATCGACATCATCCATAACTGCTGGTCCACCCCGCTCGATCCCCGGATTCCGCCGGAGGAGAAGGCGAAGGGCAACCTGACCAACAGTCGCGCGATCATCGATGCGTGCCGGCCGTTCCACTGGCGGGACGAGTTCCCGGCAGTGAATTCCCCGCCGGCGGAAAAGATGCGCGAGTTCGCCGAGAAGTGGAAGCATCTGGTCGAGTAGCGGCCACGCGAAAATCCGCGTAGACTGACAGTCTGCCGCCGCGTCGCGTGAATCCGCGGCGCGGCGGTTTTCGTTACGGGGCAAGTTTACGATCAGGGAGGATCGGTTCATGAAAACAAGAATGTTTCTCGCCGCCGCTGCGGTGACCCTTTGCGCCACGGCCGGACCGGCCAGCGCCTTTCCGGACAAGAACATCACGTTCATCATTCCGTTCTCGCCGGGGGGCGGGTTCGACGTCTATGTCCGGCTCGTTTCCCCCTATGTGGAGAAGTATCTGCCGAAGAAGGTGTCGGTGGTGCCTAAGAACATGCCGGGCGCCGGCGGGCGCAAGGGGCTGACCGCCGGCTATCGCGCAAAGCCGGACGGGCATACGCTCACCATCGCCAACGTGCCCGGCGTCGCCATTCCTCCGATCCTCGGGCAGGACGTGTCCTACGACCTGGGCAAGATGAGCTGGATCGCGCGGCTCAGCGTCGACCATTACCTGCTCGGCGTTGCCGGCAAGTCCAAGGTGGACTCCGTCGATGCGCTGAAGACCCTGTCGTCGAGCCAGGTCATCAAGATGCCCTCGACCGGCGCGGGCTCGACCGCACATGCGATGTCCAAGATCTTCATCGGCGTCGTCGGCTTCAAGGGAGAGGTGGTGTCCGGCTACCAGGGCACCAAGGAGATGACCATCGCCGTCATCCGCGGCGACGTGCCGGCCTCGACCTTGCCGGTGAACTCCACCCGCAAGTATATCCAGTCGGGGGATATCAAGCCGCTGATGACGACCGAGGAGACAAGCTCGCTGCCGGGCGTCAAGTCCGCGAAGGAACTCGGGCTCGACGATCTCGACGGGCTCGCCATCCAGCGTCTCGTGGGGGCCGCGCCGGGCGTGCCGCATGCCGTGCGGCAGATTCTTTCGGATGCATTCACCAAGGCGATGGCCGACCCCAAGCTGGTCGCCGCCGCGAACAAGGCGAAGCGTCCGTTCGCTCCGCTCGGCGGCGCCGAGGCGAAGCGGGTTCTGGACAAGCAGCTCGCGGTCTACCTGAAGTTCAAGGACGACCTCGCGAAGTAGTCCGGGACGGGGCAGGAAACAGTCACGGCGGGATCCCGCGAGGGGTCCCGCCGGACGCACAGGGACGCGAACCGTGTTTGATCCCCTTATCGACGGGCTGGTCATGATCCTTCACTGGAAGGGAATGACCATGCTGGTGCTCGGCGTGTTGGTCGGGCTTGTATTCGGTGCAATTCCCGGGCTCGGCGGCACGACCGCCATTGCCCTTTTCATCCCTCTGACCTTCGACATGAAGCCGGAGGAGGCGATGGCGCTCGCAGGCGGCATCATGGGCTCGGTCTCCTTCGGCGGATCGATCACCGCAATCCTGTTGAACACGCCGGGCACGGCGCCCAGCGCGGCGACATGTTTCGACGGCTACCCGATGGCGCAGCAGGGACGCGCCGGCGCGGCGATCGGCGCCGCGGGCGCCGCCTCCTCGGTCGGCGGCGTCATCGGCGTGCTGCTTCTCGTCGCCGTCATCCCGGTCGCCAAGGGCGTGATTCTCGCCTTCGGCCCGGCGGAATTCTTCATGCTGGCGCTGCTGGGCCTGGTCGCCATCGCGGCGTCGACCGGCGGCATGTTTCTGCGCGGCCTGATCGCGGGCGCGTTGGGGCTGGTACTCGCCTTCGTCGGCTACGATGCGGTCAGCGGCGGCGAGCGCTTCGTCTTCGGCATCGAGTATTTCTGGGACGGGATTCCGCTGGTGCCGACGCTTATCGGACTCTTCGCGGTCGGCGAGATGATCAATCTGTCCATCTCCGGCGGCACCGTAGCCCGCACCAGGGAGCTGGACATGAAGGTCTCCGGCGCCTGGGAAGGGGTGGTCGCGACGTTCCGCGAATGGGTCGTGGTGGTTCGCGGCTCGGCGCTCGGCGCGTTCATCGGCGCGATCCCCGGGGTCGGCGGCACGGTGGCGGGATTCCTCGCCTACACCACCGCGATGCAGGCCTCCAAGGACCCGGAGAGCTTCGGCAAGGGCAACATCGTCGGCGTCATCGCGCCGGAAGCCCCCAACAACGCCAAGGACGGCGGCGCGCTGCTGCCGACGCTCGCCTTCGGCATTCCGGGCAGCGCCGAGATGGCGGTGTTCCTCGGCCTGCTGATCCTCCACGGGCTGGAGCCCGGGCCGCTGCTGCTGATCGAGCACGAGGCGACGATCATGAGCCTGATCGTCTCTCTGACGATCTCCTGCATCATCGCCACGGTCATCGGCCTGCTCTTCACGCGCTGGCTGTCCCTGATCACGATGGTGGACGTCCATGTGCTGGTGCCGGTCGTGGTCGCCATCGCTTTCATGGGCTCCTACGCGCTGCACAACAAGATAGGCGACGTGATCGTCACGGCTGCGTTCGGCGTCGTCGGCTACCTGATGATCAGGTTCCGCTACCCGCGCGTGACGCTCGTCATCGCGCTGGTGCTGGGCGAGCTGGCGGAACGCAGCTTCCACCAGGCGATGAACATGACCGGCGGCGGCTGGTCCGTCTTCTTCACCCGCGGCATATCCTTGGGAATCTTCGTACTTATTATCGGGGCCCTGATGCTGCCTGCGGCGCGCTTCATGCTCGTCCGCCGCCGACGCGCGGCCGCGGCCGCCGGCGGGAGGAACTGACTCCATGGCCGCGGGCAAGCAGATATTCGTTTCCGCGCTGGTGCTCCTCGGCGCGGTCACCTTTCTTGCGTTGGGTTACCAGCTGCCCGGCAAGGGGCAGGACGTGCCCGTCCTAGTCGGCTGGCTCGCCGTCGGGCTCTGCGTTTTGGATGTCATCGCCCAGACGCCGACGGCGGCGGGCCGCTGGATCGCGGCGCTGCTTTCCGGCTCCGCCAGCGGGGCGCCGGACGAAAAGCCGCGCGGGCTCTCCGCGGAGCTCAAGTCCTTCTTCTGGGTCCTCATCGCCTGCGCCGGCGTGATCGTCTTCGGGTTCCTGTGGGCGACGCCGGTCTACGTGTTCGCCTACATGGTCCTGCACGGGCGCAAGCCGGTCGTTCAAAGCGGGTTGACCGCGCTGGGCGCGACGGCTTTTCTGTGGATCGCTTTCGAGCTCCTGCTGGAGTACGAAATCTACCGCGGTCTTCTTTTCTCCGATCTGTAAGGTTCATGGCAAGCAAGCAACCCGTCGCCGACCCACAGGACAACGCCGGCTGTCAGCTGATCTACCGGGATCTGCGCGACTGGCTCGCCGAAGCCGAGCGCATGGGCGCGGTCAAGGTCGTGAAGGGCGCGAACTGGCAGGAGGATATCGGCCTGGCGGTCGAGGTCGTCTGCCATGACGAGGGTACGCCGACGGTGGTGTTCGACGACGTCGAGGGATGTGCGCCCGGGTTCCGCATCCTGATCAACTGGTTCACCGGCACGCGCAAGAACCTGACGCTGGGCTTTCGGCCGGAGCTGAACCGGGTGGAGCTGAGCCACGCCTATCACCGGCACACGCGCGGGCTGAAGCCCGTCCCGCATCGCATCGTCGAGGACGGCCCGGTCTTCGAGAACGTCGTCGAGGGCGACGATATCGACATCACGAAGTTTCCCGCGCCGCTGTGGAACGAGGACGACGGCGGGCGCTATATCGGCACCGGCTGCTTCAACATCACCCGCGATCCCGAC
>WHSO01000101.1 GCA_009380075.1 Alphaproteobacteria bacterium
ACTTGCTACGACCTTATTGCGGAAGGCTATTCGGGTATAATGGAATTGACCGGGGAGCCGGATCAGCCGCCGCAAAAGATCGGCACTCCTGCCGCCGACATGGCCGCCGGCCATGATGCGGCCACCGCGGCGATCGCCGCTCTCTATGCCAGGTACCGGACCGGAAAAGGTGTTGTCATCGACGTATCGCTGGTCAACTCTATGACGCGGCAGTTGACGTGCCGGCTCGTACCCTATCTGGGTTCCGGGGAGATGCCGCAGCGCTCGGGAGGACGGGATAGCGTGATCGCGGTTTATCAGGCCTTCGATACCTCCGACGAACCGATCACGCTCGGACTGGGAACCGACGGCATCTGGAAGCGATTTTGGGAGGTGTTGGGCGATCCTCTCATGGGAACCCATCCCCAATACAGGACCAACGCCCAGCGCCGTGCCCAGCGCGCGGAGATCGTCGCCGGGATTCAGAAGGCGCTGTGGAAAAAGCCCAGGGACGAATGGCTGGCGATCTTCGCCAAGGCGCGCATCCCCGCCGGACCAATCTACCGGCTCGATCAAGTGATCGCCGACGCGGAATTCCAACGGCAGCATCTGTTCTACGCGCTTCAGGACGGCGCCAGGGTGCTCCCGCAGGTCGGCACCGGCTTCGCAATCGACGGGATGCACAACATGCCCCGCCATGCGCCCCCCCAGCTAGGCGAGCACACGCACGAGGTCCTGCGGCACGTGATCAACTGCTCGGACGCCGAGATCGCCCAATTGCGGGACGAAGGCCTGATATAGAGAGGCGAAGGCAAGATGACATACCAGGAAATCCTCTATGAGGTTGATGGACCGATCGGGCGGATCACTCTGAACCGGCCGGACGACGGCAACATGTTCACGGTCAGGATGTGCCACGAGATTAGCGACTGCCTCAACGACATCGGGCGCGAGACCGAAACCCGCGTGGTGGTCATTACCGGATGGGGCGACAAGTTCTTCTGTATCGGGGGACGCAAGGACACGACGAAAAGTTCGCTTCTCTATGCGGGGATGCTGCCGACGCTTGATATCTACGAAGCCATTGACAGAGTGCAGAAACCGGTGATCGCCAGTATCAACGGCTATGCGGTAGGCGGCGGCAACGTCCTGCAGATGGTGTGCGACCTCACCATCGCCAAGAAAAGCGCGGTGTTCCGGCAGGTCGGCCCGATGATGGGCTCGTTCGACGCCGGATACGGCACGTGGTATCTCGAAGACCTCGTAGGCAAGAAGAGGGCCAAGGAGATGTGGTTCCTAAACTCCAAGCTGTCGGCGCGAGAGGCTCTTGACATCGGACTCATCAACAAGGTGGTCCCCGACGATCAGCTCGCCGACGCCACACGGGCCATGGCGCTGGAGATCGCCGAACGCGGACCGTTCGCGCTGGCGGCGATCAAGGCTGCATTCAACGCCCGCCACGGGGGCGTCTCGGGACTGGGACGAATGGCGCACGACCTGCTGTTGCGTACCTATCTCGACACCGCAGAAAGCCAGGAACTCGCCGGCGCCTTCGCCGAGCGCCGCAAGCCCGATCCCAGAACCTTCGGGAAGTAGGGCATGCGACCGTATCTGACCCTCCATCATCCTTCCAGGGCACGCGCTTACTACGCGGCCGGATTGTGGCGCGGCGAGACCTTCTACGACCTCATGTGCGGCCACGCCGAGCGGCACCCCGATCGCATTGCGCTCCGGGACGGGCGCCAGCGGCTGACTTGGGGGGAACTCGCCGTCCGGGTGGAACGCGTCGCCGCCGCGCTCGCTGAAACGGGGCTCACCGGCGGAGACCGGGTCTCGGTGTGGCTGTCGAACCGCATCGATACCCTCGTCATCTTCCTCGCTTGCTCGCGCAACGGCTACGCATGCAACCCCTCGCTGCACCGCAGCCATACGCGCGCCGAGGTGATCGAACTTCTGGCGCGGCTGTCGACGCGGGTGCTGGTGACCGAGGGTGGCTGGGGGGCCGAACGCCTGCCGTTCGATTCCGAACATTTCCTGACCCGGCTCCCAGAACTGCGTCGCGTCCATCGTCCGGAGGACTTGGGGGCGGACGGGATCGCGCCGGCCTCCCATCCGGTCGCCGATCCGGACAAGGTGGTCTATCTGGCCTTCACTTCCGGCACCACCGGGCTGCCCAAATGCGTCATGCATTCGGACAATACGCTCCTGGCCAACGCCCGCGATCTGGTGCGGGACTGGGGGTATGGGGTCCAAACCCGGCTGCTCACCCTGTCACCGCTGTCCCATCACATCGCCTGGGTGGCGGCGGGGCAATGGCTGCTGAGCGGGTGCGAACTGATCACCGACGATCCGCCCGAGGGCATGAGCCGGCTGGACTGGATCATCGAGACCGGGGCCACCTACGTCATGGGTGTTCCCACCCATGCCATCGACATCCTCGCCGAGCAGCGCCGGCGCGGCCTCGACCGTCTCGGTCGGGTGGACATATTCTATATGGCTGGCGCGCCCATACCGCCCACGGTGGCCAAGGCCTTCGTCGAACAGGGTATCCGTCCGCAAAACGTCTATGGGATGACGGAGAACTCCTCACATCAGTACACCCATCCTGACGACGACATCGAGACGGTGACTGCCACATGCGGGCGCGGCGGCGCGGCTTACAAGATCCGACTGTTTGATCCCGCCGATCCGGACACCGAGGTGCAGCCAGGGGCCGAGGGGCATGTCGGGGGACGCGGTGCGTCGCTGATGTTGGGCTATTTCGACAATCAGATGGCGACAGAGGCGAGCTTTAACCGCGACGGCTGGTTCTTGTCGGGTGACCTGGGGCGGCTGGACGGCAACGGCAACCTCCGCATAGAGGGTCGTCTCAAGGACATCATCATCCGAGGTGGTCACAACATCTATCCCGCGCAGATCGAGGCACTGGCGATACGCTGTCCCGAAGTCGAGAAGGCCGCCGTGGTGCCCATGCACGACGAGCGGCTCGGGGAACGCGCTTGCATCGCGGTGATCGGAACGGTCATGCCCGAAAAGCTGCTGGCGCATCTGGCGACCGCGGGTCTGTCCAGATACGACATGCCCGAATATTTCCTGAGGCTCGATGTGCTGCCTCTTTCGGCCAGTGGCAAACCGCTCAAGCGCGTGCTTATCGATCAGATCCGCAGCGGCGCGCTCGTCCCGGAGGCGATAGGGGCGAGAAAGGAGCGGGCGTCATGACCGTCCACGTCGAACGCCACGCCGAGGCTGTGGTTATCACCATCGACCGGCAGGAGCACCTCAATGCGCTTTCCTTTGCCATGCTGCGCGAATTGGGCAGGGCGATCGACGTAGTGGCTGAGATGAATGCACGGGCCGTCGTTTTCATCGGCGCGGGAACGAAAGCTTTCTGCGCCGGGGCCGATGTCGCGGAACTCAGGGGCCGCGGGCTTATGGAGGAGAAGCGGGGCGCCGAATTCGGCCAGGCAGCGTTCGCCAGGCTGGACGCGCTGGAGATTCCTTCGATTGCCATGATCAACGGCTACGCCTTCGGCGGCGGGCTGGAACTGGCCCTGGCCTGTACCTTCCGGCTGGCCGTGCCGGCTGCGAGGATGGCGCTGCCGGAGATCAGGCTGGGGCTCATTCCCGGATATGGCGGCACGCAGCGGCTCCCCCGACTGGTGGGCGAGGGACGAGCACTTGATATGATTCTCACTGGCCGCTCGCTGGACGCTGGCGAGGCGATGTCCTGGGGACTGGTCAACCGGGTCGTTGAGGGGGATCCCTTAAGCGCGGCGCTGGCGTTCGCCGGGGAGATCACCGGGTACAGCCTGCCCGTGCTCAGTTTCGCCCGCGCGGCGGTGCGGCGGGCCGGGCAACTGGCGCTCTCCGAGGGCCTCAAGGTTGAAGCCGAGCTGTCGACGCTCGCCTACAGGACGGACGACGCGCAAGAAGGCATTGCCGCCTTCCTCGAAAAACGCAAACCGGTGTTTAGGGATGAGTGACCGCTGGATCATCGTCACCGGCGGTAGCCGGGGTATCGGGGCGGCTATCGCCGTCGATCTCGTTGCGCGCGGCGAGAAGGTCGCGGCCTTGTCGCGGTCGGGTAACGCGCCGGCCGGTCGGGGGATTGCCTGCGACGTCACCGACTCTGACGCGCTGGCCGGCGTCATCGCCGGGCTCGCTGCGGAGGGGGGCATCGGCGGGCTGGTCAACAATGCCGGGCGGCACGTGGCCGGCCCGGCCGCGTCGCTGGAGGCGACCGAGCTCGACGGCATCTTCCACACCAACGCCACAGCGCCGTTTGTCGTTTGCCGGCTGGTCTATCCCCATCTAAAGCAGGGCGGGGGCGGCGTTATCATCAATATCGGCTCATTCTTCGACAAGCTGGGGGTGGTCAACAATCTCGCCTATGCCTCTTCCAAGGCAGCGCTGGGGGCCATCACCCGCTGCCTCGCCGTTGAATGGGCGGGAGACGGCATCCGCGTCCTCAACGTCGCGCCGGGTTATGTGGAGACCGATCTCAACCGGACATTTCTCGCCGACGAGACCACCAGGGCGTGGTTGACCAGGAGGGTCCCCCTGCGCCGCCCAGCCAAACCCGAGGAGATAGGGCGGCTGGTCGCGTGGCTGATCGTGGGGGACGTCCCCTTTCTCACTGGCGAGACCATCTATGTCGACGGCGCGCAGGGGATCAATCACTGATGCATATCATCGACCGGATCGATCTGCGGCGTTCCTGGACAGGCGAAGAGGTGTTCGTCCTCGACCAGGTGCGTCGTCTGATACGCGAGACGATCGCGCCTGCCGCCAGGGAGACCGATCTCAGCGGCCGGTTCCCCTGGGCCAATGTCGAGGCGATCAACGCACTCGGGCTCAATGGCATCTATATTCCCGAAACCTACGGCGGCGCACCGATGTCCTATCGGGTCTACCTCGCCGTCGTAAAGCTGATCGCCTCGGCCTGTGCGTCCACGGGCATCATCTACGCCACCAATTTCCACGCCACGGGACCGATCGTCGATTTCGCTACCGAAGAGCAGAAGGCCCGCTTCCTGCCCAGGATCGCTACCGGCGGACTTGCCGCGCTGGCGATCACCGAAAGCGAGGCAGGATCGGACGCCACGGGCATGCGCACCATCTTTCGTCCACAGGGTGATACCATCGTCGTTTCGGGAAGCAAGGCGTTCATCACCAGCGGGGACGTCGCCGATATCATTCTTGTGTTTGGAAAATGGGCTGAGACCGAGAACCCACGTGCGGCCATTTCGGCGCTCGTTCTGGAGAAGGGCACCGAGGGATTCGAGATAGCTCACATCGAGGACAAGATGGGACATCGAGGTTCCACGACTGCGGCCATGACTTTCAACGACTGCCGTGTGCCGCGCGACAATCTCATCGGTGCACCTGGCGATGGGCTCGCAATCCTGCTTGCCTCGCTCAACAGGTCGCGGCCGAGCATCGCTGCCCATGCGCTCGGCATCGCCAGGGCAGCCTTCGACGACATGGTCACCTACATGAACAGCCGCCAACAGAGCGGACGCCGGATCATCGATTTCCAGGGCAACCAGTTCATGCTCGCCGACCGCGCCGCCGATCTGGCCATGGCCGAGGTGTGGCTCGATCACGTGGCTGCGCTCATCGACGCCGCTGAGCGCGATTTCGGAGTTGAAGCCTCCATCGCCAAGCTGCGCGCCTCCGATCTCGCAATGCTGATGGCGACCGACGCGGTGCAGATGCATGGTGGTTATGGCTATTGCCGTGACTTCCGCGTCGAACGCTTAATGCGCGACGCCAAGATCACGCAGATATGGGAAGGCACCAACCAGATCCAACGGCAACTGATCGGCAGGAGTTTTGCGGCGAAATGAGCGGGATCGAAACGGTCGGGGTTGCGGGAGCGGGGGGCACCATGGGCATCGGCATCGCCATCGTCATGGCGCGCGCCGGCTTTGCCACCCTCGCTTTCGACCGTTCGGCAGCGGCGTTGGAGCGCGCTATCGGGCAGGCGACTGTGTTTCTCGCAAAATCCGTCGAGCGCGGCAAGCTCACCCGCGAGGCAGCCGACGCCATCGGGGGCCGCATCACGCCGGTCACCGATGTGGCCGCCCTCAAGGATTGCGACCTGGTGATCGAGGCGGTCTTTGAAGATCTGGAGACGAAAAAGTCGCTGTTCGCGGCAATCGACGGCCTGTGTTCGCCCCACGCCATCCTTGCGTCCAACACCTCGACGCTTTCCATCACCGAGATTGCCGCCGCCTCCCGGCGGCCGGAGCGGGTGGTGGGGCTGCATTTCTGCCTGCCTGCGCAATTGATGAGGCTGGTGGAGGTCTCGCCGGGCCTCATGACCTCCGAGGAGACCTTCGCGCGCGCTTGGGCCTTCATGGAACGCTGCGGCCAGATCCCGGTCAAAACCCAGGACAAGCCCGGCTTCATCCTCAATGCGCTGTTGGTGCCGTTCAACAACGACGCCATAAGGGCCGTGGAGGCGGGCGTCGCCCAACCGGCCGCGATCGACCGCGCCGTCAAGGCCGGACTCGGCTACAAGATGGGGCCGCTGGAACTGGTCGATCTGGTCGGGCTCGATACGCAGTTGCGGCTGTGCGAGGCGTTCTATCCGATCACCCTCGATCCGCGCGCGTCGGCGCCGCCTCTGTTGCGCCGCATGGTGGCAGCTGGTCTGCTCGGGCGCAAATCCGGGCGGGGGTTTTTCGACTATGCTGGGGAGACGATTTATGGCGGCTGAGACGTTGCACTATGCCGTTGTGGGCCAGAGCAAGAGCCGCTCGTTTCCCGAGGACGATCCCTTCCTGGGTGGAGCGGGACCGACCGCGGAGGCAGACATCCTCATCATCCTCGGCGGTGGCTTTGGGGCCGGGCCGACGGCCATCCCGGACGATGCGGCGCTTTATCGCGCCGTGCTTGTCGAGCTTGGCACTGAATGTTTATCCTATCACACCGGCGCGGACGGAGGGCCGGGCAACCTGCTGGGCTTCGCCCGCTACCGAATCGGAGAGCTGGCGCCCTCGCCGCTGGTCGAACTCGTCCGCGGTCCAGGCGCCGATGACGGAGCCGTCGCCACGGCCGAAGCGCTATTTGGCGCCCACGGGTTCGTGGTCGCGGTGTGCTCGGACCAGGCCGGCCGGATCGTGGACAGGCTGGTGCGGCCCAAATACAACTCCGCACTGCGCTTTCTCGATGAGGGACTGGCCACTCAGGAAGCCATGGACCTTACCTGCCGGCTGGGGCTAGGCTACCCGGAGGGGCCGATAGAGCGGGTGCGACGCAGCGGGATCGAAGATCACTACCGGGTGTCGCTCGCCCTGTTCGAGGTCTATGGCACCCCAGCGTACACGCCGGCAGCCGGCGCTGTCATGGCGGCGCGGCGGCGGGAACACGGATTGTGAAACCGCTCGACGGACTCCTTGTTCTGGACTTCTCGACGCTCCTGCCGGGACCGATGGCGACGCTTATTCTGGCAGAAGCGGGGGCCGAGGTGGTCAAGATCGAACGCCCTGACGGCGGCGATGCCATGCGCGGCTACACGCCCCGCTGGCGCACCGACAGCGTGAACTTCGCCTTGCTCAACCGGGGTAAGCGCAGCGTTGCTCTCGATCTCAAGGACACCGAATCGCGCCGGCGGCTCGACCCGCTGCTGGCGCGCGCCGACATTCTCGTTGAGCAATTTCGGCCCGGCGTGATGGCGCGTCTGGGGCTTGGCTATGATGTGGTCAGCAAGATCAATCCGCGCCTCATCTACTGTTCGATCACCGGATATGGGCAGACCGGTCCCTTGGCCGACCGGGCCGGGCACGACCTCAACTACATGGCAGAAACCGGGCTGCTGGCGCTGTCCATGGGGTCACCAGCCGCGCCGGTGCTGCCGCCGGTGCTCGCTGCCGACATCGCCGGCGGGGCCTATCCGGCGGTTCTCAACATCCTTCTCGCCCTGCGCGAGCGCGACCGCACCGGTCGGGGCATGGCCCTCGACATCGCGATGACTGACAATCTCTTCCCATTCGCCTACTGGGCATTGGGCAATGGATTGGCCGCCGGCCAATGGCCGGAGAACAGCGCGGAACTGGTCACGGGCGGCTCGCCGCGCTACCGGCTCTATCCCACTCGCGACGGCCGTATGGTGGCGGCCGCACCGCTCGAACAGGCGTTCTGGGAACGGTTCTGCGACCTGATCGATCTCGATGCGGCGCTGAGCGACGACACGAAGAATCCGACGTTGTCCTCCACCACCGCGCCCTCCGGGATCCAGTAGTCGCCGATGCGCGCGTGCCACTCCTCGAGCGCGACCCGGA
>WHSO01000137.1 GCA_009380075.1 Alphaproteobacteria bacterium
AGCGAAGGCGGCCATGCCGATGAGCAGTCCGACGACCGCGGAGCCGCTGCTCTGGACCGCGAAGACGGCGAGGGTGAGGACCAGCAGTCCCAGCGCCCAGAGGCGGCCGCGCCGCCGGGCGAGCATCGCCGCCGGCCACACCGCAAGGGCCAGCGCGGTCACCCCGCGGTTGTAGGACACGCCGCGCGCGGCCTCGTTGTCGAATGTCTGGCCGGCCAGCCGGCGCACCGGGCCGTCGCCCAGCCACTCGACCAGCAGCAGCACCAGCGCCGCGACGATCCCCGTGACCAGAAGCCGGCCGAAGACGCCGCGTTCCCCGTCGTCCATCGCCTTCGCGGCGCCCAGGACCAGCATTCCCCCGGCGAACAGCCCCGCGAGGCCGGGCAGCTTGTCGAGGCTCACCGGCCTGTCAGTCGACCAGATGAGGCTGGCCACGGCCCAGGCGAAAACCGCCGCCATCATCAGCCCTGGCGCTCCCGGGCGCAGCGCGTCGAGGCCTCCCTGCCGCCACAGCACGACCAGCGCCGCCAGGGCCGACAGGCCCAGCAGCGGGGCCAGGCCAAGCGGCGCGAAGACCGCAACCGTCGGCGCGGTCAGCGCGGCCACGCCGAGCACATGGCCGTTATGGACTCTTGTGCGTCGGTGTCCGTCACCCGGTGCGGGCGGGCGGGCACAATCGGACGTGCCGGCGTGCCCGGCTACAGGTTTCCGCGCCGGGATCATTTCGCCCGATTCCGGGAATGCAGCTGGCCGGTCGCGGTCAGGGGGGCGTGGTTGTCGTTGCCGGCGGCCCCGATCAGGACATCCGCTGTCTTTCGGGCGGTTTTCGCCCACGAATAGCGTCGCCCTTGTTCTATCGCCCGGCCGCGCAGCACCGCCGCTCCGACGGGATCAGTCAGTATTTCAATGATCCGCCGCGCCATGTCGTCGGCGTCCACAGGGTCGAAGAGCAGCGCGGCATCGCCGACGACCTCCGGCATCGCGGTGGTGTTGGAGCAGGCGATCGCCGCGCCGCACCGCATAGCCTCAACAAGCGGATTGCCGAAGGTCTCGACCGTGGACGGAAAGACGAACACGGCGCAGCCGCGATAGAGCGCGATCAGGCGCTCGAGCGGCTGACTGCCCAGAAACTCCACGGCATCGCTCAGCCCCTCATGCGCGACAATAGCCTGCAGGTCACGGAAATAGTCCCCGTCGACCGGTCGCCCCGCGATCCTGAGCGTGAGGCCGGGCACCCTGGCACGGATTTTTGGCAGGGCACGGATCAGGGTATGGAAATTCTTCTGGACGTAGATGTCAGATACGGCGAGCAGGAAGGGTCGGCCTTCTTCATGGTCAGCCGTCCCCGGCGCGAACCGTTCGTCCGCTCCGTGATGGACGATGGATATCTTGCATGCAGCTCGTCGCTTGGAACCGAACGTCAGCGCGTCCCGCGCATAGGCCGAAACCGCGATCGCGCGACGGCAGGCAAGCAGGGACGCTGCGGTCATCAGCGTCAGACCCATCCAGTACAGCCGCTTGCCGAGGCGCCGTTCGGCATTTCCCACGGCAATCGCATTGCGCAACAGGATGACGGCGTTCCGCACGAAAAGCGGACCGAAATTCGCGGGCGAGAAGGTGACGTCCGCCGATATTGCCCTCGCCCGGAAAGGCAGGCAAACCTGCTCCCAGAGAAGCCGCCGCCAGAAGCTGGACCGAAAGTCCAGCAAATGGACCCGGACGCGTTCGTCGACGGGCAGGAAAAGCGCGGACTGGTCGACGTGCAGAAACAGATGAAGCTCCAGCCTCGGATCGTCGGCGAGATGCGGGACGATATTGCGCAGATAAGTCACGCCGCCGCCACTCTTCGCATGCAGCCCGTTGATGAGGACGCGGGTGATGCGACGATGCCGCGACGGAGACGGCGGCGCCGGCAGGGGCCGCGCACTCATCCCTTCGGCCGCACGAACTCCGCCACCAGATACCAGCCGAGCCGCGCCTTGAGCGCCTCGTCGAGTTTGCCGCGCAGCCCCGGCAGGATCGGTTCCTGCTGTTGCGTCGCCGTCAGGCGTACGGGCTCAAGCCCCACTCCGCGCAGACATGCGGCCAACTCGCGGCGCCCGAAATGACGATGATAGTAGCCGTCGGCGTAGCGGTCGGTTACGGAGTCGAGGCTTTCGCCTCGTATGATCCGTCCGCGCAGCAGCAGCCAGTAAAGGCCCTTGAGGTAATAAACCAGGCTGTTCCGGTGATAGACCATCATCATGCCGCGCCCGCCGGGGCGCAGCACGCGCCGGACCTCCGCCAGCGCGCGCTCCGTGCTTTCCGAATGGTGCAGCACGCCCCAGGACAGGACGAAGTCGAAACTCTGGTCGGCCAGCCCCATCGCCTCCGCGTCGGTCCGCACCACCCGGATCGGCAGGCCGCGCAGCGCCGCGTTTTGCCGGGCAAGACGCGTGCCCTGTTCGGTGATGTCCACCGCGGTGACCTCCGCGCGGTGCTTTGCCAGAAGGCAGGACAGCACGCCGGAACCGCAGCCCAGGTCGAGCACGCGGCGGCCTTTCTGCGCCGCCGCGTCGAAGCGTTCGCGCAGGAACGGGCTCTTCGCCAGCAGGTATCGCTCCATCGCCTCGAACGCCGCCGCATCCTGCGGCAACCGGTCGTCCTCCTCCCACGGCGCGTAGGTCATGGGCTTGAGCTCCCACCACATACGGTTGCGGTCCTGTGCGGAGCGCGCGGCGCGACCGGCTTCGTTCCGTGTCGCCAAGAACGGATTGGCCGGCTTGCGCGGATGCGCGCGGGCGTCGGTATCGCTCTCGGTCATGGCGTGATCACGGCGGTGCTGTCATCGGGGATACCGGGGGCGGTTCCCGGAGTCTGCGGGTCCCTAAGTA
>WHSO01000061.1 GCA_009380075.1 Alphaproteobacteria bacterium
ACACCGATTGGCATTATCCCGATGCACATGTGCTGATTTGCCTGCTGACCGCCACCCGTGAGCGGAACAGGCTGGTTCTGGCGATGAACGCGTTCGAAGGCGCGATGGATTTTCGCCTGCCGGGCACGGTCGCGGGCTGGTGGCGGCGGGTTGTGGATACGGCATCGCCTACCGGCTTTCCCGAAGGCGTCCTGCACGCCTATGGCGAAACAGCACAGGTTGCAGGGCGCACGCTCGTCCTCTTCGTTGCCGAGCCGGAGGGTGTCGTATGAACGAAGACGATCTCCGGCGCCAGGCTGAAGCGATGGGCATAGCAGCGGGCTTTCACGACATTGCCGGGACCTGGCATGACGTGAAACCGGAGGTCCTCGCGCACCTGATCGCCACCCTGGGTGAGGGACCGCCGGAACCGACGCCCGCCCCCACGGGAGGTGGTTGTGCCTTCCTGCCGGGACCGATCGCGGCGGGAAAACGAGTCTGGGGCGTGGCGATTCAACTTTATGGCCTCAGGTCCCGACGCAATTGGGGCATCGGCGATTTCGGCGACCTCAAGACGTTTGCGTCCGCCGCCGCCGCAGTCGGTGCCTCAGCGGTCCAACTCAACCCGATGCATGCGCTATTCCCATGCTACCGCAACCATATTTCGCCCTACGCACCATCGAGCCGATTCTTCCTCAACCCGCTTTATGTCGATGTCGAAGCGGTACCCGACCTTGCCGAGTGTGCCCCAGCGCAGGAAATGGTTGCATCCACACCTTTTCAGAGAACGCTCGCGCGATTGCGTGCGGCACCGCTCGTGGACTACGACGGCGTGGCGGCATGCAAGATGTCGATCCTGAAGCTCCTCTTCGAGAATTTCCATCACAAACATCTGGCCGAATCCTCCTCGGCGCGTGCCCGCGATTTCCAGGCTTTCCGCGAGGACGGGGGAAAATTGCTTGCACGGTTTTCTGTTTTCGAAGCGCTTTGTGAGTATTTCCACGCAACACACCCAGGCGGTTGGCAGACCTGGCCGATAGGTTTCCGCAATCCAGACTCGCCCGAGGTCGCGCAATTTGCCGCAGACCACGAGCGTGCTGTGCTCCATTCCACCTATCTCCAGTGGATCGCGTGGAAGCAACTGCGCCGGGTTGCAGATGTTGCCCGGCATGGCGACATGGCGATCGGTATCATCGCCGATATCGCGATCGGCTGCGACGGCGCCGGCGCCGATGCCTGGATCGACCAGGAGCTCGTCGTTCAGGACGTCGAACTGGGCGCACCACCCGACCCGTTCTGCGAAGACGGACAGACCTGGGGAGTTCGGCCGTGGCGGCCGAACGTCCTCTATGCGCGAGGGTGCTCACCCATGGGCGCGTTGCTTGGCCGTACCATGCAATGGGCGGGAGGCGTGCGACTGGATCACGCCGCTGGACTTGCCCGTCAGTTCTGGGTGCCCCATGGGCTGAGTGGCCGCGACGGTGCGTATGTGGCCTACCCCCGCGAGGAACTGATCGGTCAAATTGCGGCGGCGAGCCAGGAACATCGTTGTCTCGTAATCGGTGAGGACCTCGGGACCGTCCCGGCGGGGCTCAGCGACAGGCTCCGCCAGTCGAACATACTGACCACTTGCGTGCTCTATTTCGAACGCTCCCCGGACGGTGGATTCCGTCCCCCCTCCCATTATCCACGGCTTTCATGCGCCTGCGTCGCAACCCATGACCTGGCGACGCTTGCCGGATTCATCGAGGGCAGGGATATCCGCCTGCGGGCCTCAATTGCCCACGACTCGGTCGCGGAAACGGAGACGGCCCTGATCGCGCGGCATGAAACCACTGCCGCGCTCCGGAACGCGCTGACCCGAAACGCGCTTCTGGCGCCTTCGGCGACGCTTGATACGAACGGGTTCACGGCGGTAGTGCACGGGTTTATCGCCTCCACCACAAGCGCCCTCGCCCTCGCCCAGTTGGAGGACGTGCTGGGGGTTGCGGACCAGGCCAATGTACCCGGCACGCTCACCCAGCATCCAAACTGGCGGCGAAAGTACCCCGTTGCGGTCGACACTCCGGAAATGCGGGAAAATCTGGCAGCGACCGCAGACGTTTTTCGCCGCCATGGCCGTCTGTAAAGAAACATTGGCTCGTTGATCATCGAAAGAATATTGGGCCGATAGTCCTTCGCATCGTATAGAGCAGCGACATCGACGCGCTTCTTCCCGCGAATGCAGGTATCGGCCGGCACAGGTACGTAATTACCATCGCACAGCGCCATCATCGATCCGACCTTGCCCTTTGCCTGGCACGAGCAGCGTCACGTGCCAGGTAGCTGACCCCACAACGGGACCAGCAAAAGGCCCCGAGTCTCGGGGCCTTTGCGCGACCTGCTGGCAAGAATAGTTATTTGATATCAGCCGCTTAAACTTGGTGGCGGTGCTGGCAGTCTAATGCGAACTACTCTCCCCCATCATTCCCTGTTAACAGGGAAAATGCAGGGAACTTTTGCGATTTTCACCGGACTGAGCCAAGCAAAGACCTGAATAGGCAATGTTCTTCAGTGACTTAAGCGCAAATTCCCTACGCCTAAGAACAGGGAATTTCGATAGATGGAACAGGGAAATTTTAATTGGGATCAGCGAATTCCGTAACCGCTCAGGGAACGCACACTTGGCGCGGGGTAGGTCGGTTGCGATCTGTTTTCCTCTTCGTTTTTTGAACGAGAGGAGATCGAGATGGCGGAGGATGCGGTGCCCCGGGCGCGCTACGCTGACGGGTTCTGGCAGGCGCATCACGAGGCGTGGCAGCGCAGTGACCTGAATCAGCGGGAATATTGCGCGGCGGAGGGCCTCCGCGCTTCGTCGATCAGCGCAATGATCTCGGGCGGAGAGATCGGGGCTTTTCGAATATGGACCCCGAACGGCGCAAGCGCGTCCTCGATGGCCGAACAGATCGCCGCGGCGGCGGGGACTACGCCGCATTCGCCCACCCCCTTGACCCCCAACGGATTGAACGGTGAGGGCGATTCCTGATGCAGGACCTCGACCCGAGGCATCTCGCAGGCGCCCACAAGCAGGTAGTCAGCGAAATTCGTGGTCAGCGGCTGGCCGTTCTCGTCGAACGCCATCCATTCGAACAGCGCATTGCCGATACCGTGCGCCGTGCCGCCAACCGCCTGGCCATCCACGAGCTGTGGATTGATGAGCCGACCGCTGTCGATGGCGAGGACGTAATTCATGATCCTGACGCCCCCGGTTTCGACGTCGACCTCCACCTCCGCGACCGCCGTGCCGCCCGCAAACGGCGTCCTGTCGATGATCACGTGCTCAGTCGCCTCAAGCCCCGGCTCCATGCCGCCCGGCAGCACGTAGCCCGGTGTGCCCGCCAGGACGTGGGCGGCCTCGCCCAGCGTGAGTTTCTTGTTGGCGATGCGGCCGGCCTGCGGGCGGAAAATGATATCGCGGCCGTCAATCTCGAGGTCCTCGGGCGTCGCGTCGAGCACGCCCGCCGCGACCTGCAGCAGCTTGTCGCGCACCTTTCCGGCGGCGACATGGGCGGAACTTCCCGCCGTCACTGCAAGCCGGCTGTTGGACGTCCCGATGCCGAGCGCCGTCGCCGCCGTGTCGCCAGTGGTCACCGTCACGTTGCCAACGTCGCCGCCGAGCTGCTCGGCGACGATCTGGGCGAGCATGGTCTTGGTGCCCTGGCCGATGGCGGTGCCGCCGGTATAGACGTGCACGCGGCCCGAAGTACCGATGCGCACGGTCACCGTCTCGAACGGGCCGCGACCGGTCCCCTTCAGGAAATTGGCGCAGCCGATTCCGATATGGCGTCCTTCCGCATGCGCAGTGCGCCGGCGCGCGGGGAACGCGTCCCAACCTGCGCGTTCGAGCGCCATTTGCTGGCACCTGGGATAATCGCCGCTATCAAGAACTACCGGCACGCCGCCGCGCGACCTGAGCGGGCGCTCGTAGGGCATTTCGGACGCCGGGACAAGATTGCGCCGGCGTACTTCGGCGCGGTCGAGGCCGAGCTCGCGCGCCACCCGGTCAAGCAACCGCTCGATGACGAAGGTCGCCTGCGGGTGGCCGGCGCCGCGCACCGGCGTGACCGGGATCTTGTTGGTCAGCGCCAGCTTCGCACCCATGCGGTAGGCAGGCACGATGTAGGGCCCCGGCACCGATTCACCGGAGTTCTGCGGCAGGTTGATGCCGCGGGCGGTGTAGGCGCCGTGATCATGGACGATGTCGCCCTGGATGGCCTGGATACGCCCGTCGTCATCGACGGCGATCTCCACCTCCCAGTACTGGTCGCGTTCCTGGGTCGTCGCCATGAAATGTTCGCGCCGGTCCTCGATCCACTTGACCGGGTGGCCAAGCTTGAGGGTGGCGATGCAGGCCACGACCTCTTCCGGATAGACCACGAGCTTGGGGCCGAAGCCACCACCGATGTCGGGCGTCACCACCCGGATCTGGTTTTCGTCGCGCCCCAGCATGTCCACCAGTACACGCAGCGTGGAATGGGGCATCTGCGACGAGACCCACAGCGTCAGTCGGTCGCTGACCGCATCATGGGCGGCGACCGCGCCACGGCATTCGATGGAATGGCTTCCGCCGCGATGGATGTGGAGGGTCTCCCGGAAACGGTGCCGGGCATTCCTGAACGCCGCATCCACGTCGCCGTACCCCATGTCGAACGCAGCAAGCAGGTTGTCCTCGGCATCGAGGTGAACCTTCGGCGCGCCGTCCACCAGCGCCGCCCGGCAGTCGGAGACCGCCGGCAGGATGTCGTAATCGACCATCACCAGCTGGGTGGCGTCCTCGGCGATATAGCGGTTGTCCGCGATGACCACGGCCACGGGTTCGCCGACATGGACCACCTCGCCCCGTGCAAGGACCGGGCGGTTACGGAACTGGCGGTAGCTGGCGCTCGGTAGGCCGACGACGAGTTCCTCGTTCACCAGCCAGGGCCTGAGGTCTTCGAGCGTCAGGACCGCGTGCACCCCGGGCAGCGCCAGCGCCGCCTCGGTATCGATGCCGTCGATCCTGGCGTGGGCGTGGGGGCTGCGCACGAACGCGGCCTCCAGCATGCCGGGCAAGGCAATGTCGTCAATGAAGCGCCCGCGGCCGCGCAGCAGGGGCAGGTCCTCCAGCCGCCTGACGGGAGAGCCGACCAGCTTCCCCCTCATCGTGCCGCCCCGCCCGCCTCGCGCAGCCGCCGGGCGGCATCGAGCGCGGCGTCGACGATGCCCTGATAGCCGGTGCAGCGGCAGAGGTTACCGGAGATCGCCTCGCGCACCTCGCCCTCACTGGGCGACGGGTTGTCCCGCAAGAATTCGACCAGCGTCGTCAGGATCCCGGCCGTGCAGAAGCCGCACTGAAGCCCGTGGTGGTCGCGGAAGGCTTCCTGCAGGGGATGAAGCACGTCCTTGGACGGCGCGATACCCTCGACCGTAGTGATGTCGCAGTCGTCGGCTTGGACCGCGAGCATCAGGCACGAGCGCGCGCTCATGCCGTCGACCAGCACGGTGCACGCGCCGCACACGCCATGCTCGCAGCCAAGATGCGTGCCCGTCAGACCAAGCCGCTTACGCAGGAAATCGGCGAGCGTCAAGCGTACCTCGACCTCCTCGTCACGGGGCGTGCCGTTCACCGTCACGGAAATCCTGCGCGTTGTCCCCGTCACGCTGGCCCTCCAACTGCCCGCGACCACGCCTTGGTGAACGCGCGGAGGGCCAGAACGCGCGCGAGATGGCGGCGGTACTTGCCGCTCGCGTGGATATCGTCATAGGCCTCGATCCCACTGCACAAATCGGCGGCGGCGGCAAAGGCCTCGCGCTCACCGGCCCTGCCGACGAGTTCGGTTTCCACAGCGTCGATCCGTACGGGCGCGGCGCCGGCGCCACCGATGGCGAGCGCCGCGCGCGCGATCCGGCCGTCCTTGTTCGTTTCGAGCAGTGCCGCCGCCGAGACGATCGCGAAATCGCCGTGGCGCCGGGCGAATTCCTCGAAGCCGTGGCCGTGACCCGCCGCCCAGACCGGCAGATAGAGCGAAACAAGCACCTCGTCCGGGGCGAGTGATGACATCAGGTAGCCCGCCGGGAATTCCCGGAACGGAATCTCCCGCCAGCCCGACGGCCCCTCGATGCGGATCGTGGCCTCGAGCGCGGCGCAAACAGTCGGAATCTCGGCAGCCGAATCGCAGTGGGCGATACTCCCGCCAACAGTGCCGCGGTTGCGCGTCTGGCGATGGCCCACGAAACGGATGGCTTCGGCCAGCAGCGGGCACAGGCGGCGCACGTCCTCGGAGAATTCGACGGAGCGCTGGCGCACCATGGCACCGATCTCGAGCCCGCCGTCCCGTCCCTCGATCCGGTCGAGCCCGGCGACACGCGCGAGATCGATCAGGTGGTCGGGCTGCGCATAGCGCATGTTGAGCATCGGCATGAGGCTCTGGCCACCCGCCAGCAGCCGCGCGTTATCGAGCGAGCCCAACAGAGCCACCGCCTCGGCAACGGATTGAGGAGTATGGTAGGAAAACGGCGGTGGCTTCATCGGCTCTACCTGCGGGTCCGGTTGTCTTTTGGCGCCAAGGGCGAAGGTCCCGGTTTAGAGGCGTCATGAAACCATGGAAGCCGCCCCGCGAAAACCTCAAAGTGGTTCCGAATACAAGAACATAGGCCGACAACCCTGTTTGCAAGTCGAAGGGCGTCCTTTAGCCTGAGGACGATGGAAACCTCCCTGCCCCCCGCTGGCGAATCGACCGCGACCGATATCGCCGCCGGCATTGCCGGTGGGCACTTCAGCGCCCAGGACGCCATCCGGTCCTCGCTCGCGCGCATCAAGGCGCGCGAGGCGATGGTGCGGGCATGGGCGCATCTCGATCCGGACCGAGCCCTGATTCAAGCCCGGGCCCTGGACCGCGGATCCCTGCGGGGGCCGTTGCAGGGGGTGCCCGTCGGCATCAAGGACGTTCTCGACACTTTCGACATGCCGACCCAGATGGGCTCACCCATCTACCGGGGATACCAACCGACCGCCGACGCCGCCGCCGTCGCGTTGCTGCGAGCGGCGGGCGCCGTCATCCTTGGCAAGACCGTCACCGCCGAATTCGCAGGCCTGACCCCGGGGGTGACCACCAACCCGCACGATCCACCCCGCACACCGGGCGGCTCCTCGAGCGGGTCAGCCGCCGCCGTGGCCGACGGCATGGTACCGCTCACGCTCGGTACACAGACCGGAGGCTCGGTCCTGCGCCCCGCCTCCTTCTGCGGCGTCATCGGCTTCAAGCCGAGTTTCGGGACTATTAATCGCGCCGGCCTCAAGTTCGCCGCCGAATCCCTGGACACGATCGGCCTGTTCGCCCGCACCATCCAAGACATTGCACTCGGCTACGGCGTGCTGACGGGAGCGGGGGCGCCCGTGCCGGCCCTGTCCGCCGCACCACGGATAGGCCTGTGCCGCACCTTTCTCTGGCACCAAGCCGAGCCCGAGACTGTCGCCGCCGTCGAGGGCGCCGCCGCAGCGCTGAGCGACGCGGGGGCTAAGGTCGAGGAGGTGGCTCTGGCAGACAAGTTCGTCGCGCTTGCCGAGGACCGGCACATCATCAACAACGTGGAGCGGTCCCGGGCCATGGCCTTCGAATGGGCCCATCATCGCGAACAGATCAGCGCGGGGCTCAGCGCTCAGCTGGAGCGCGGACGTGCCACTGCGCAAGCGCGATATTTCGCGGCGCTTGCCACCGCCGAGGATCTGCGCCGGTGGCTCGACGCGATGTTCCGCGCACATGACGCGCTGCTCGCACCATGCGTCGACGGGGAGGCACCGGTGGGTCTCACCACTACTGGTAATCCGGATTTCCAGGCCATATGGACGGTTCTGCACGTGCCCACCATCAGTCTGCCCACTGCACGCGGCCCCAACGGGATGCCGGTCGGCGTCCAACTGATCGGGCGTAACCGCGACGATGCGCAGTTGCTCGCAGTATCCGACTGGGTTCTTTCACGACTGAAAGGCACCGCATGAATCTACGGAACAGTTTCAACATTTCCCTGCCACCGGACGCGGCCTGGACCATGCTGCTCGACATCGAGCGGATCGTCCCCTGCCTGCCCGGTGCGACGATCACCGAAACGGTCGACGACAGGACCTACAAGGGCAAGGTAGGGATCCGGCTCGGCCCGGTGGCTCTCTCATTCAATGGCAAGGCCACCTTCGTTGAGATCGACGACCAGGGCTACCGGGCGCGGGTCAAGGCGCAGGGCATGGACGAAAAGGGACGGGGTGGCGCACAGGCCGATGTGCGGTTTAAACTCGAGTCCGCAGGCGAGGATACGCGGGTCATCATCGACACCGACCTCAATCTGTCGGGTTCGATCGCTCAGTACGGGCGCGGCGCCGGCATCATTCAGGCCACGTCGGAACAGCTCGTGGGCGAGTTCGCGGACAACCTGCGCCGCCATCTGTCGCGCAGTATCGGCACGGCGCCGGAAGCGGCGGGCACAGACGACACGCACGCCGCCAACGGGAGTAATAGCGCGGCGGCAAGACCGATATCGGGCTTCGCCCTCTTGCTGCGCGTCCTGCGACGCATGGTCGCGGGCCTGTTCCGACGCTCAGCCTAGGCGCAAGGTACCCCGGTCCCGCGATCACATCCCTAATCACGTATCGGAGGAAGGACCATGAAACTGGTGAGCTTTCGGCACGGCGGCAAGGACGGCTTCGGGGTGGTCAAGGACGACGGCATCGTCGATCTGACCGCCGCCTTCTTCTTCGATACTCGCTACGTTGACCTGCGCCAGGCCTTCGCGGCGGACACGCTTGCGGAACTGGAACGCACCGCTCGATCGAGCGAGGCGGATCTCGGTCTGACCGACGTCTCTTTCCTTCTCCCCATCCCGAGACCCGGCAAGATTTTCTGCGCCGGCGGCAATTACGACAGTGGCGGCTCTGCGCCACGCGTCCGACCCGACTATCCGACCATCTTCACACGGCTTCCGGATTCCTTTGCCGCGCACGACGCGCCGATCCTGAAGCCTAAGGTATCAGATCAGCTCGACTATGAGGGCGAGCTTGCCGTCGTCGTCGGCCGTGGCGGGAGGCACATCGCGGAACGGGACGCGCTTGGTCACGTCGGCGGCTATACCTGTCTCAACGAGGGCTCAGTGCGCGACTGGCAAACACGAGGAACGCAGAACTGCGCCGGCAAGAGCTTCTATCATTCGGGATCGATGGGCCCGTGGATCGTCACCGCCGACGAAATTCCCGATCCGTCCAAACTGCGGATCAGAACCCGGGTCAACGGCGAAACGCGCCAGGACGGCGGCACCGGCGGGATGCTGTTCTCCATCCCGTTCCTGATCTCCTATATTTCGCGGATCACACCACTGGAACCCGGTGACATCATCACCACCGGCAGTCCGGACGCCAGCGCAGTCGATCTCAAGATGCCAAAATGGTTGAAGGCCGGGGACCGGGTCGAGATTGACATCGACGGAATCGGTACGTTGCGCAATCCGGTGGAGGCCGAATGACCGATCCCGGCCGATTCCCCTAGAGCCGTCCTTCGGTTACATGCGGAATTCGTCGCCGCGCTTACGGCCCTGTAAGACGTTGACGAACAGTTCGTCCAGCGGAATCTCGCGCCCGATCATGCCCTGCTCATGAGAGTACTGCACCAGCAGCTTGAGCTGGTGCTCGTTCTGCTCCGTCATGCCGTATTCCCAAGGATCGGGACCCAAAATCTGCTCCTGCTCCTCCCACGTCTCGCGATACCACGCGAGCGGCACGATGCGCGGATTGACCATGCGTTTCATGGCGATGGCCTTCGATTCGTTGAAGGCATGATAGAGGTTGATCGGCACCCAAGGATATTTCTCGACGATTTCCCGGCGAATGCCGATGACGTGCATGATGGGAAAGATCTTCGTCTTCTTGTAAAAGGCGATTTCCTCTTCCTTAAAGTTGGGAAACAGGCGCCCGACGCGCGGATCCTTCTGGACAAGCGGCTTGATCAGATCGGGATGCAGAACGGCGTCGAGCTCGCCCTCTGCCAGCATAGCCTCGACCCCCTTGTCGTGGGCCAGGCGATGTAGTTTGAGGTCCGGCGGCGGTTTGAAGTCGATGCTTTCGTCCAGTTCCGAATACCATTCGATCGAGCGGTGTGGCACACCGTAATCATGCTCGAGGAAGCCGCGCATCCAGAGCTGGGCGCTCGACTGGTACTGCTTGAGGCCGACCTTACGTCCAATCAGATCGGTCGGCTTCTCGATGCCTTTGGTCGTATTGATGAAGATGAAGCCGTGGCGGAAGCGGCGATGAAGGAAGACCGGCAGGCCTTCGAATGGCATGCCCTGGTCGCGCGCCACCAGATAAGAGGAGCACGATACCTCCGCCACGTCGAAGTCCTCGTTGCGCAGAAAGCGCCAGTGACGGGTCGTCGAATCCATGTCGGTCAGGACAGTGAGCTCGATGCCGTCCGGCTCGACTTTGCCTTCCTTGAGCGCCCGGACGATCTCGTAATCGCCCATCGCAAGCGTCAGATGCAGTTTTTTCGACATGGACGTTCCCCCTTCGCGTATTTCCTAGCGGCCGTCGGCGCGCAGGATGTCGCGCAGTCGTTGCGGCGTCACCGGCATGCGCCTGATGGCGCCGGGACGGCCGATGGCGTCGCCGATAGCACCCGCGATCGCGGCACCGACACCGTTGATGCCGCCCTCGCCTGCGCTCTTGATCCCGAGCGGATTGAGCGGGCTGGGCGCGTCCTCGGTGATAAGGACCTCTATGTCCGGCGCCTCACCGAGCGTCGGCAGCAGGTAATCGGCGAGGGTCGCCGCGAGCGGCTGGCCCTGGTCGTCGTAGATGAACTCCTCGTACAGTGCGCCACCCAGCCCCTGCAAACAGCCGCCCACTAGCTGTCCCTCGACCATCGCCGGGTTAACCGCACGGCCCACATCGTAAGCGACCATGAACCGTTCCACTGTCACGCCGCCGGTGCCGGGGTCGACCTTCACCACGGCGAGATGCACCCCGTACGGAAAGACCGTGTCCTTGGGATTGAAGAACTCCTCCGCCCACAGGCCGGGCTGGCGCCCACCCAGAACCTTCGAGCCCGGCGCGAGCCGCTTGGCTATATCGCCGAGCGTGATGGTGGGACCCCTCGGGTTGCTGCGTTGCCGGACCGTGCCGTCAACGATCTCAAGCGAATCGACCGGCAGTTGCAGAAGCTCCGATGCCATGTCGAGCGCCTTGGCCCTGACCGCGAGCGCCGTCACGTGAACGGCGCCGCCGGTCAGCACCGTCGCCCGCGTCGCATGGGCACCGATGCCGTACGGAATGCGGTCGGTCTGGCCGTGGATCACGCGGATCTTGCGGTAATCGACGCCGAGCGCCTCGGCGCAGATCTGCGCCATTGCCGTCTCGAAACCCTGGCCGAGGGAGGCGCCGCCGGTGACGACCTCGACACCGCCCCTTGAATCCACCGCAATGCGCGCCCCGTCGGACGGCCCGCGCCCGCCCTCCTCAAGGAACAGGCCCATGCCGGCACCGATCATTTCGCCGGCAGCGCGCCGCCGCTTGAGCTCTTCCTGCAGCGTGTTCCAACCGAACATGTCGAGCGCTTTCTTGAACAGCAGCGGATAGTCGCCGGAATCGAATTCGAGATTCTCTACGTTGGCTTCGTCGAATTCGAGCTTGTAGGGCATCTGCTCCGGGCGGATCAGGTTGCGGCGGCGGATCTCGACCGGGTCCAGCCCCAACTCGGCGGCGACGGCGTCCACCAGCCGCTCGCGCACGAAAGTGCTCTCGAAGCGACCCGGCGCACGATAGGTGGCGCAGGGCGTCTTGTTGGTCAGACGGTAGTGGGTGACGGCGCGGAACGCGGGCACGTCATAGAGCCCGGTCAGCATGCACATGGTCCGGTTGGCAACGTTGTAACCGTGGGTCCGCACATAGCCGCCCTGATCGTGAAAGATTTTGTCCTCCATGGCGAGGATGCGCCCGTCCTTGTCGACCGCGACGCGCGCGAGATGATGCTGCTCTCGCCCCTGGTTGGCACACATGAGGTGCTCGTAGCGGTCCTCGATCCATTTCACCGGGCGGCCGAGGCGCTTGGCCGCGACCAGCACCAGTACGTCCTCCGGATAGAGCTCGCCGCGGATGCCGAAGCCGCCGCCGACATGGCTCTCATGGACATGGAGCTGGTCCGGATTGCAGCCGAGCATGTTGACCAGCGTGTCGCGATTGCGGTGCAGCACCTTGGCCGCGCCGTGCAGTTCCAGAATGTCGGTGGCCGCGTCGTAGCGGCCGATGGCGCCGCGCGTCTCGAGCGGCACACCCGAATGGCGTCCGGTGTGGAGATCGAGCTCGATCACCTTATGGGCCTTGGCGAAGGCGCCGTCGACATCGCCGAAGGTATGGGTGAGAAACGCCGCCTCGGTGGTGCGGCCGGGCTCAAATTCGCCCGGGTCTTCGTCGGCGGAGACGATGATGCGCAACGGCGAATAGTCGATGTCCACCAACTCAGCCGCGTCCTCCGCAACGTAGGCATCCTCGGCGAAGATGGCAACGACCGGATCCCCGACATAGCGCACCCGTCCCCTGGCCAGCACCGGCTGGCGATAGGGCTTGAGCACCTCGGACGCGCGGTCGGCGCGGAAGTCGACCGGCCCCACCTCGGGGATGTCGTCGGACGTCCACACAGCGAAGACGCCGGGGAGCGCCCTCGCCCGGCTCGTGTCGATGGACCTGATCTCCGCGTGGGCATGGACCGAGCGCGCGATCCGCATGTGCAGCTGGTGGGGGAAATTGATGTCGCCCACGTACCGTCCGCGGCCGGTGACCAGCGGCTGGTCCTCGAGACGCGTGACCGGCTTGCCCAGCACCTTGCCTTCCGGCATCAGCGCCTCCCCATTTCTGCCACTGCGGCGCGCACTGCCTTGACAATATTGGCGTAGCCGGTGCAGCGGCAGATGTTCGACGACAGCACGTCCCGCAGATCCTCGTCGCTGATCGAGGGGTTGCGCTCCAGGATTCCGGCGGCGAGCATCAGGAAGCCCGGCGTGCAATAGCCGCACTGCAGCGCATGATTGTCGCGGAAGCTCGCCTGCAGGGGGTGGAGTTCGTTGCCCTCGCTCAGCCCCTCGACGGTGCGGATTTCCTGGCCGTCGCACTGGACGGCAAAGATCAGGCAGGCGCGCACGGGCTCGCCGTCGAGCAGGATGGTACAGCTCCCGCACACGCCGTGCTCGCAGCCAAGGTGTGTTCCGGTCAGGCCGCACTGGTCGCGGATCACGTCGGCCAAGGTGTGGCGCGGCTCGACGCTGACGGCGTAGTCGCGCTCGTTGATGTTGAGGGTGAGATTAACGCGCGCGCTCATGCGGCGGCGCGCTCCAGGGCGCGGCTGGTAAGTGTTCGCACCAGATCGCGGCGGTAGGCAACGCTGGTCTGGGCATCCTCCATGGGATCGAGGGCTTCCGCCGCAGCACCACCGGCAGCCGCGAAGGTCTCCGCGCCAGGCGGATTGCCATCGAGCGCCATTTCGGCCGCGGCGATGCGGCGCGGGCGGTCTTCGGCGCCGCCGACCGCGACGCACGCCCCGGCGATCCTGCCGTCCACGACGCGGTAGGATGCCAGCACCATGGCGAGGGCGAAATCGCCGGCGCGGCGGCTGAATTCGGCGAAGCCCAGCCGCGTCTCCGGCGCCGGCAGGGGCAGGCACGCCTCCGTCAGCAGCTCGTCTTCGGCAAGCGTCGTCGTCATGGCACCCACGATCAGGTCGGTAGCTTCGATGCGCCGGGTGCCGCGCTTGCTCGCCGCGGTCACGCTGGCGCCGAGGGCGACGGCGACCAGGCACCACTCGGACGCGGGGTCAGCCTGAGCGAGGCTGCCGCAGAAGGTGCCGCGCTGGCGGATGGGATAGTGGCCGATGTGGCGCGCGACGCGGGTCAGGAACGGCCCCGGCACGCCGTCCACGACCGAGCGGTGGAAGGCGGCATGGCGCACGCAGGCGCCTATGACGAGGCTGCCATCCTGGACAGAGAGATGGCCGAGCTCCTCGATCCGGTTAATATCAACGAGGGTAGACGGCGCCGCGAGCCGGAAAGCCATGCTGGGAACCAGGCTCTGGCCACCCGCCAGAACGCGACCCTGATCGGGCCCCACGTCCGCAAGGACGTCGACAGCCTCCGCGATGGAGCCGGGGCGGTGATAACGAAAGGCAGACGGCTTCATCGGTGCGGGCCCAGTTCGCGGCCCAAACGAGATATCGACACGAACGCCCCCTGACTGGCCATCAAAGGTGGCTTTTTTTCATCCGGATTGCGGCCTTGGCTGAAAGTTTAAAGGGACCCGTGTATAATTTTCAATATTTATCCCAAAAATGTTCTAATGCGGTTGTGGGCTTCAACGGTTTCGGAGACGATATCGGCCGATCCATCGTCTCGGGGAGAGCGCGACTTGGCCAACAAGGATGTCAGAACCTGGCTCGATGAAATAGAGGCAGCCGGCGAACTCAAGCGCATCAAAGGCGCCGACCGCGAAGTGGAGATCGGCGGCATCGTCGACATCATGATGCGCAAGATGACGAACCCCGCGGTGTTGTTCGATGAGGTGCCCGGGTTCGACAAGAGCTACAGGGTCCTCGCGAACATCCTGTGCTCGACCCCGCGGGTCAGCCTCGCAGTTGGCCTGCCCCCCGACGCGTCGGAAATCGATCTTGTCAACTACTGGCGCGACTACATGCGCGATCCACGCCTCATCCCGCCGAAGGAGGTCAACGGCGGGCCGGTATTGGAAAACGTGAGCACCGGTGACGACATTGACATCGAGAAGTTTCCCAGCCCGCGATGGCATGAGGACGACGGTGGCTATTACATCGGTACGGCATCCATGGTGATCATGAAGGATCCGGACAGCGGGTGGATCAATTTTGGCTGCTACCGCATCCAATCGCAGGGGTGCAACGTCGCCTCGGTCATGATGTCGAAGGGCAAGCACGGAGGCCTGATTCTCGAAAAATACCACCAGCGTGGCGAGTCCTGCCCCGTCGCCGTGGTCTGTGGGATGCATCCGGCGCTGTTCATGATATCGGGCACGGAGATGCCGCACGGCAAGAGCGAATACGATTACGCCGGCGGCATTCTCGGCGAGGCGATTGAGGTCATTAAAGGTCCGGTGACGGGCTTGCCGATCCCGGCAAACGCCGAAATCGCGTTTGAAGGTCACATTCACCCCGGCGACGTCGTGGATGAGGGGCCGCTCGGCGAATGGACTGGATATTACGCATCCGGCACCAACAAGCAGCCCGCGATCCGCATAGAGAACCTGATGCATCGGAATGATCCGATCCTCGTCGGTGCCGTCCCGGCGGTGCCGCCCAATGACAATACCTTCTTCCGGGGTTTCTCACGCAGCGGAATGGTATGGAGCCAGCTCGAGGCCGCGGGAGTTCCCGAAGTCAGGGGCGTCTGGACCCATGAGGCCGGCGGTGGGCGCATGTGGCTCACGGTGTCGATCAAGCAGATGTATGGCGGCCATTCCAAACAGGCGGGACTCATCGCTTCGCAATGCCATGCCGGCGCCTATGCCAATCGCTGGGTGATCGTCGTCGACGACGATATCGACCCGGCGAACATGAACGAAGTGGTCTGGGCCATGTGCACGCGCTGCGACCCTCGAGAAGCCGTCGACGTGGTCAACGGATGCTGGAGTACCCGCCTCGATCCTATGAGCTATGACCACGACGACCCGCGCAATTCGCGCGTGATTGTCGATGCCTGCGTCCCGTTCCGGCGCCGTGATACCTTCCCCAAAGTAGCGCGCTCGAGCCGCGAGCTGGATGCGCTCATCCGGCAGAAGTGGGGCGCCGTCCTACCGCCGGGCGCATGATAGCGGGCACCATGACAATCCGTTTCGATGACATAGGGAACCGGCTCAAGGCCCATCGGCTCGGCTCGGGCCTCACCGCAGATGAAATCGCGGCCCGGCTCGGTATCTCGCGCACCGCACTTTATCGCTTCGAGAAGGGCGAGGTCGCCAAGATCGAAACGCTGCAGAAGCTTGCCGAGCTGCTCGACGTGTCGCTCACGACGCTGCTCGGCGTCGGCGTCGAATATATCTCCTCCGCGGTTAGCTTCTTTGAGCGCCTGCGCCAGATCGAGGAAACGACCGAACACATCACCGTTCTCGCGGGGCCGGTGTCGTTGCTGCTGGCAACCGACGGCTTTGACGCCGTACTCGGAGACGTCCTGACGGAAAGCGTTCCTGATGATATTCCTGATCGCGACCTGGCGCTTCAGCAGGTGGCGGAGCTGATACCGTTCCTGCACCGGCGCAGGGAGATCCACCAAAGACGGCGTCCGGGAATCTTAAACCTCATCTCAGGAGCCGAGATCGACAGCTTCATCCGCAACGGGCTGGTCGGTCGGAACGACCTTGCCCCCGACATCGTGCGCCGTCGCCGCGCGCAGGCGCGGATTGAGGTGGAGCACCTCGCGCACCTGATGGAAGAGCCCCCGATAGGTGTGCAAATCGGCGTTGTACCCGGCACTTTGCCCCATTCCAGCTTCCAAATCTTCCGTCAGCGTGATCGCAGGATCTTGGCGCTTAGCCCTTTCCGCCTCGGCGGGCAGCCGAACGTGCTGGGCGGCATTGCCATGATCACGTCGGCTCCCGAGGCCTTGGCCCTGCACGACCAATCCGTAGAGCACATGTGGCGGCGTGCGGTCAAAGGCGCGGACGGTGCGCGCTGGATGCGCCGCCTGCTGGCCCTGCGCCCGGCCGAGGCCCGCGCCAGCGCTTGAAATCGGTGCACCCCGATTGCCGCTTGGCGATCGTGCTAAAAATGGGATAAATTCTTTTTTAGCTACAAACACTCACCTCTGGTTCTTCGCCGGTGGTGACACGGATCACGCACGGAGCCCTCCGTCCATGCAGGATTTCCATTACGCGTCCCAGCCCTTCGTTGTCGGCCGCAGCACCGACACCGACTTTCCCGCGTGCACCACGGTCGAGGAGACCCTGACGACCGTCCTGTCCCATGAATGGGTCAATGACGAATACAAACACATGGTGGTGACCGCCTCTCCCAAGGCGCTCACCGTAAAGCCGGGCCAGTTCTTCCACATCCTTTGCCCGTCGTCCGACGAAGGCGACTTGTGGTTCCGTCGACCGCAGAGCGTATATGCCATCGACCGCGAGGGCGGCCGCCTCGAGTTCCTCTACAAGTGCGTCGGTCGCGGCACGCACGGCCTTGCCACCCTTAAACCTGGCGAAAATTGCAACATTCTCGGGCCGCTCGGAATCGGGTTCACCGTGGATTCCGCATGGAAGAACATCGTCGTGCTGGGACGCGGTGTCGGCCTCGCGACGCTAGCGCCCATCTCCCAGATGGCAGGGGACGCCGGAGTTGGCGTCACAGCGATCCTGAGTGCGCGAAACAAGGAATACCTGTTGTCGCACGAGCGGTTCGAGAAGATCGGCGCATCCATTGTGCCGGTGACAGACGATGACGGCAGCAGCGATATCCAGAATGTGGAAAGGATACTGCTCGAACTGATCGCAGCGGCAAGAGCCGACGCGTTCTACACCTGCGGCTCGAACAGACTATTCCAGGTCATGAAGCGACTAGGCGCCCAACACGGCATCCCCGGCCAGATCGCCATGGAACAGATCATGGCCTGTGGGCTTGGCCCCTGTTACGTCTGCGTCAAGACGTTCGAGGTCAACGGCGAGAGGGTGCTACGGCGCGTCTGCGTCGAGGGGCCGGTATTCGATATCCAGGAGGCAGTGGGATGTTAGATCTCTCCGTCAGGATCGGTCAGGTGGAATTACAGAACCCGGTCATGCCCGCGTCAGGCGCTTTTTCGACCGAATATGCCAGCGTCATCGACATAAACCGTCTAGGCGCACTTGTGGCGAAGACGGTGTCGCGCAACTTTCGCGCCGGCAACCCACCGCCACGGGCTGCCGAGGTTGAAGGCGGCATGATTAACTCCATCGGCCTGCCGACCAAGGGGCTGCAGTATTTCCTCGATGCGCAATTACCCGATTACAAGCAATACAGCCCGCCGTTGGTGGCCAGCATCTCAGCCGAAGACGCGGACGATTTCCAGGCTATGGCACGCGACATCAACGTGCCCGGCGTCGACGTGATCGAGATCAACATCTCCTGTCCGACGCGCAAGCCAGGTGGAGGCAACTTCGCGCTTCATGCCGAGCACGCCCACGACATCGTCACGCGGGTGCGGGCGGAAACTGACAAGCCGATCTGGGCCAAGTTGTCGCCCAACGCCGGCGAAATCGTCGATGTTGCCATGGCGGCGGAGGATGCCGGGGCCGATGCGCTCACGGTCGCCAACACCATTCTCGCCATGAAGATCAATGTGAACACATTTCGCCCGGCGCTCGGCAACAAGATCGGCGGCATGTCGGGCCCAGCCGTCAAACCGATCGTCTTGCGAATGGTCTACCAGATTTCCAAGGCGGTCTCGGTGCCGATCATCGGCTGCGGCGGCATCTCCAACGCCGAAGACGTGATCGAGTACATGCTGGCCGGCGCCAGCGCGGTGGAGATTGGCTACGTCAACTTCCGCAACCCGACAGCCATGATCTCCATCATCAACGGTCTGGAAGACTGGTGCAACAAGCGCGGCATTCGACGCATCGCCGACCTGACCGGTGCGGTGCGCGACGGCGACATGGAAACCGACACCTACGTCGCCGCGGCGCAGGGATTCTAGAACGGGGAAAAGACGCGTCCACGGGCATGATGGATCGCATCACCATCCGCAAACCCGACGACTGGCATTTGCACGTGCGGGACGGCGCCATGCTGAACGCCGTCATGCGCTATACCGCGCACCATTTCGGCCGCGCCATCATCATGCCCAACCTTATTCCGCCGGTGACAACGATCGCGGACGCCGTCGCCTATCGGGAGCGGGTCATGGCGGCGGTGCCCGAGGGCAGCGACTTTCGGCCCCTGATGACGTGCTATCTGACCGACCGGACAGACCCGGACGAGATCGAGCGCGGGTTCCGGGGCGGTGTTTTTACAGCCGTCAAGCTCTATCCAGTCGGCGCAACCACCAACTCCGCCTACGGTGTTACCGATTTCGAGAAGATCCGGCCCGTGCTCGCGCGGATGGAAAAGATAGGTATGCGCCTGCTGATCCACGGCGAGGAGGCATCCGATCCCTCCATCGACGTGTTCGACCGCGAGGCCACGTTCATCGAAAGGCGTCTCCACCCGATGACACGGGCCTACCCGGCCCTACGCATTGTGCTCGAACACCTGTCGTCGAAAGCCGCGGTGGACTATGTCCGGGCCGCCGCGCCACAGGTGGGTGGCACCATTACCCCCTATCACCTGATGCTCAACCGGACAGATATGCTGGGCTACGGCATCCGTCCCTATTACTACTGCATGCCAATCCTCAAGCGCGAACGCGACCGCCTTGCCTTGCTGCAGGCGGCCACGTCGGGCGAATCGTGTTTTTTCCTCGGCACCGATTCCGCGCCCCATCCCGTGGCAGCCAAGCTCGCAATGTGCGGCTGTGCCGGTCTGTTCAATGCGCCGGTAGCGATCGAGACCTATGCGGAGATCTTCGACCGCGCGGGCGCCCTCGACAAGCTCGAGGCCTTTGCCTCCTTGAACGGCCCGGCGCATTACGCCCTTCCTCCGAACGACGCCACCATCACGTTGGAGCGCGGCGACTGGACCGCTCCGGATGAGGTTGCGGTGGATGGCCCAGAGGAACGCGCCATCATCTTTCGCGGCGGCGAAACGGTCGCGTGGCGGGTCGTGTCCGCGTAACGTAATGACTGTGACGTCGTAAGGAGCTTGGCCACCTGTTGGAGTCCTTCTCGAACGTCTACAATGTGCTGGTCATGGGCCCCAGCGCAACTCATTGCCGTACTGCCGATTATGCGAAAGGAAGGGGCGAGAAGCTGCACGAGCGCTATGTGCGCCGCATCCTCGAGTTTGCTTTCCTCGCTCCAGATATCACCGAAATCACTCTGGACGGCCGCCAACCGGCCGATCTGATGCTGCAGGAGATCGTTCCCGATGGGGCACTCCGGCTCGATTGGGCCAGCCAGCGTAGGTTGCTGCGCTTGGCATAGCGGCTACATTTTTTGGAGCGCACTGGGCCGTCGATTTTGTATGCGCAAGGATGCGCTTCACCTCACGCCACACGCTGAGGGCGTAGTTATCCCCCCGCTCATGGGCTTGCATGATGCCCGCCAAGACCTCCGCACGTGCATTCTCCAGCCCATGCTGCTGAATGAGCGACGCGGCAATAC
>WHSO01000032.1 GCA_009380075.1 Alphaproteobacteria bacterium
ACGGCGGCGCGCCGCCGCCGAGCCAGCCGAAGGCGAATTCGGTGCCCGCCGCGGTCACCTTCGACAGGGCGGTGACCACCGTGTTCAGCGCCAGGAATCCCTCGCGCACCGCGGGCAGCGCCAGCAGCAGGACGGCGAGGGCAACCTGCAGGCCGATTCCCGCCGCGACGGTCCGCGCCGAGACGGCGCGGCGGTTCTCGCTCAACGCCCAAGCCAACGCAAGAAGGCCCGCGTAGCCGACGATCGCCTGCATGGAATGCCCCTTCGTTTTCCCCGGGGCGATCCTTGCCGCTCCGGCCGGCAGATGCAAACGAAAAGGCCCCCGGCCTGCGCCGGGGCGTGACGTCTCAAAATAGAGGTGACACGATTTAGCCGCTTGTTGGTCGCTGTGGCGAAGGGACGCGGATCAGACCGGGTGGATGATGCTCGCCGGCACAAGGACGGTATCGAAGATACAGATTTTCTCGCGGAACCTGAGGCGCCTGCCGTCGCGCACGATCGTGTCGAGGTAGCGCCCGGCGTTGAGGATCTGGGTGTACTGGTTGGGCAGGGTCTCGAGCACGACGTAATTGGCGCAGGCCTCGATAACGCCGCCCTTCTCCGACAGCAGCCGGGTGTTGGAGATCAGGTGGGTCAGATAGCGTTCATGATAGACCGTCGTCTTCTTGACCGAGGCGACGCGGTCGAGCAGCCCGCCGCGCTTCTCCGCGAACATGGTGCCGAGCGGCAGGCCGAGGTCGTAGTTCTCCCGGCTGATGAGCTTGTAGATGCAGTCGTCGGTGAAGAAGTCCGGCCAATCCTCGATGCGGCCGTGGTCGAGGCAATAGGCGTAGGCCGCGTGCAGTTCCTCGATCTCGAGGCGGAGCATGAACGTGTCGCTGAGGCCCGCGCCGGCGGCGCGGAAGGCACGTGCGGGTGACGCCGCCTTGCGCGCGGCGGTCTTGCGCTTCGCTGTTTTCTTTGCCGGGGCCTTCCTAGCGGCGGCTTTTTTCCTCGCAGGCGCCTTGCGGGCGCGCACCTTGGCCTTGGCGCCCTTGCGGGAAGTCTTTCTTGCCGGTCGTGCCATTGCCTAGAGTCCCATGATCTCGCGGTAGGCCTTGTAGAAGGCCCGGATAGAGCTTTCCGTCACCATGTGGGGCGTGTTCTCGGTGCCCTTGCCGCCCATCTCCACCACCGCGGCCGCGTCGGGATAGCGCGAGATGCCCGATTGGCACGATTCCATGACTTCCGAGTCGTCCACCGAGACGTAGCCCGCAGGCCCCATAAGATTGGCCTGGCGCAGCCGGCGCCGCGTCATCTCCTCGTCGTCGTCCTCATAGCCGAAGAAGGTCCAGTGCAGTTCCATTTCCTCAGGCTTGAAGCAGCGGATCTGGCGCATGGCGATGGTGTTGGACTGCTGCTGGATGATGAGGTTGGGGAAGAACGTGTGCATTACCACCGTTTCCGTTCCCTTGGACGCCCACTCGGGATAGGGCTGAAGCATTTCGGGGTTTTGCAGTTTGAGGTCGGGGTCGAGCTGACGGATATCGAGGTTTTCCTCCGTCACCTTCTGCTCGCCGCGGGTCGCCGCCTGGATGGCGTGCAGGCCGGTTTCGTCGTTCTCGACCTTCGACGGCGTGTCGGCACGGAACAGGCCGAAGGACACCAGGAACACATGCAGCAGGCTGGCGTGATAAGGGTCCTTGATGTTCTCGAACTTGATCTTCCAGTTGGCGCGGATGCGCTGGCGTGAATAACCGAGCACCTTGAGCTTGCGTCCATCGAACACGCGGTCGAAGTAGCGGATCATCAGCGCGCCGAAATACTCCTCGAGCGGCGGCATGGTGGGGTCGAAGGAGGCGAAGATCACGCCGTTGCGCACCTGGACCTTGAGGGTTTGCAGGCCGTGGTCCTCCATGCGGAAGTCGTCCGGCATGCCGCCCTGCTTCTTGACACCGCGGCGGAAGGGAACGCCGATCAGCGTGCCGTCCAGCTTGTAGGTCCATTGGTGATAGGGGCAGATGAATTCCTTGTTGTTGCCGCGCTCATGGTAGCAGAACTTGACGCCGCGATGGGCGCAGCGGTTGGCGACGACGCGAACCTCCCCGTCGAGGTCGCGGGCGAAGACCACGGGCTTGTCGCCGATGAAGGTGCGCCGGAAGTCGCCGGGATCGGGGATCTCGCACTCGAGGCCGACGTAGCTGTAGGTGCGCCCGCCGAATATCACCTCCATCTCGCGCTGGAAAATCCTGGGGTCGGTGTAGACCCAGTAAGGGACGCGGGTGAAACCTTCCTCGGGCCAGGTGTGGACGACGGGATCGAAATTGGAGAGCGCGGTTGCCATGGAACGGCTCCTGCGTGGCTGATGCTGGCGGGTGGGCGGCCGGAACGATGCCGGCCGGCCGGGACGCTTCAGGTACATAGATATTGAAGTATCGCCCCGGGTTCAAGGCCGGGACCGGGCCGTCAGCCTTCCGCCTTCCCGTGGCAACGCCGGTACAGGAGACCGCTGCCGCAGTGACAGAGGCCCCCTTGCTTCGGTTCCTTCGTGCGCGAGAGATGGTCCACAAGGGCCCAGGAAAACAGCCTCTGGTACCGCTCCGGCAGGGCGAAGACCTGTTCCGGGGTGACGTCGGTCGGCGGCTGCTTGGCATAGTTCACCGGGTCCCGGAACCAGGGCCGCGCGTAGATATTGTAGATCAGGGGGCGGGGGATATCGGATTTGTTCCCGATACCGCAGTGCAGGACGCGGTAGTCGAACAGATAGCACGTCCCCAGATCGGCGACGAAATCGACGCCGGGGCCGAGGTTCGGATCGTTCCTCGCCGCCCGCCGCAGGTGCGTTCCCGGCCAGAATCGCGTGCAGCCGGTCAGTTCCGTGATCGGCACCAGGGGCAACCCCAGCGTGATGGCATAGGGCGGCGCCTTGGCGATCAGGGTCTCCACCCCCGGGTAGCTGAACCCGGGATCGTAGATATTGTCATAGTCCCGGTGCCGCCCCTGGTCCCTCGATCCCGGCAGCGAGATGACGCAGCCCATCGAGGCGAGGATAAGCTTCCGCGTCAGCAGGAACTCCAGCAGCGGAAAGATCTTCGGCGGGGCAAAGAAGTCGACGGCGTTGAAGGCGCCTTCCAGCTTGAGCGTCACCATCGTCCGCCGCTCGGACAGGTCGAGGGCGTCGTCGTACGTCCGCGCGTCGAAGTATTGTCCGTAGCCGGCCTTGAATTCGTCATGCAGCTTCTGCACGTAGGCGGGATCGAAAGCATTCCGGATCAGGAGGAACCCGTGCGCCAGGAACAGTTCGATCGCTTCCTGGAGGATCAGCGACGTCTTGATCGAGGCGGGCAGCTCTATCGCTTTCGCGTCGAGGATCGGCGCGGTTGGCATGGGTGCACCTCACCCGGTCGCCGTTTTGGCGGTCAGCCGATTGATCGCGAAGGTGACGACGGCGAGCACGATGCCGGCGATCGTCGCGGTCAGGAACGGCGTGATCATGACCAGGCCCGCCACCGCCATCACCACGCGGGCCGCCGGCGTGGCGCAGATCGGCTTGTAGCTTTCGAGCGCAGCGGCGACGAAGACGATGCCGAGCGCGGCCGTGACGAAGGTGACCAGCGTCTGCCACAGCGGCCCGATCCACAGCAGCTCCGGCCCGTAGACGAAGATGAAGGGCACCAGGAACGCCGCCAGGGCGAATCGGGTGGCATGGGCGGCGATGGCGAGCGGGTTGTCCTCGGCTATGGACGCGGCGGCATAGGCGGCCACCGCCACCGGCGGCGTCAGCGCGCTCAGAACCGCGAAATAGAGCAGGAACAGGTGCCCCGGCAGCGCCGGGACGTTGATCTGGGTGAACAGCGGCCCCATCAGCACCGCCGCCAGGATATAGGCGGACGGCGTCGGCATGCCCATGCCGAGAAGGATGGTCAGCACCGCCGCCACGACCAGAGTCAGGAACATCTGCGCGTCGGTCAGGGCGTAGACGAGATGCGCGAACTTGGCGGCGAGCCCGGTCATGGTGATGCCGGCGATCACCAGCCCGGCGGCGGCGCAGGCGCCGGCCACCGGGACCGAACGCACCGCCGCTTCCGCCATCGCCCGGTAGATGACAGCGAGCCCGATCCGGGTCTCGGGATAGAGCGTGGCGACGAAGAGCGCCGATCCGATGACGAGGGCAAGCTCCCGCTGCGGGCCCAGGTCGGCGATATGGGCGTAAATCTGCACGAGGCCGGGCAGCAGCGCGAACCACGCCGTGCGCGGGTGCGCCCGCAGGAACGGCACCGCGCGGTAAATCGCGGCGACGTAGATCACGGCGACGGTGCCGTAGACCGCGACCATCGTCGGCGTGTAGCCGGCCAGCAGGGTCAGCACCAGCACGACAAGGGGAACGACGAAAAGCCCGCCCTTGCGCAGGGTACGCGCCAGCGTCGGAAGCGTCGCCGGGTCGAGCCCGCCGAAGCCGTGCCGCACGGAGCGGAAATGCACCTGCGAATAGACCCCGACGTAATAGAGGATGGCGGGAAGCAGCGCCGCCGCGGCGATATCGGCGTAATCGATACCGGTGTATTCGGCCATGATGAAGGCCGCTGATCCCATCACCGGTGGCATCAGGCTGCCGCCGGTCGAGGCGGCGACCTCGATGGCGCCGGCGACCCGACCGGGGTAACCGAGCTTGCGCATGATCGGGATGGTGATCGACCCGGTGGTCACCACGTCCGCGGTGGGGCTTCCGGAAATCATGCCGTAGAGCCCCGACGACACCACCGCCACCTTGGCCGGCCCGCCCGCCGCGCGGCCCGAGATGGCGGCGGCGAAGTCGTAGAAGAAATCGCCGCCCTTGGCGTGGTAGAGCACGGTTCCGAACAGCACGAACATGAAGGCATAGGTCGCCGCCACCCGCACCGGGAGGCCCATGACGCCGTCGGTGGTGTAGACCATGATGTCGAGGAAGTGGTTGTAGTCGATGTAGCCGTGGTGGAGCACGCCCGGCAACAGGTGGCCGAAGAAGTTGTAGGCGATGAACACCAGCACCACGAAGGTCAGGCCGAGGCCGGTGGTGCGGCGCGTGATCTCGATGGTGAGCAGGAAGGTGATGGTGCCGAACAGGAGCTGCAGGTCGTCGAGCGGCGTCAGCAGCGAGATCCGCGTCTCCAGCACGTCCGACGTGATCGAGTAATACACGCCGCACGCCAGGCTCGCCGCTGCCAGCACCCAGTCCACCAGCGAAGGGCGCGTCTCGTCCGAATCGGGCCGGGCGCCGACCGAGAGGAAGGCAAGCGTCATCATGGCGCTGAGGAAGATCGCCGCCAGCTCCCACGGGTCGATGATGATCCAGACCGCGGCGAAGACGACGTAAAGCGCGACGGCGAAGGCGAACACCCCCATGCCGATGCCGAGCCTGCCGTGCGCCGCGCGGCGGCAGCCGACCTCGAACCAGGTGGCGGGCCTCAGGTATCTGTTGGCGGCCATGTGGGGGTCTCCGTGGGGAACGGGGCGACGGCCGGGACAAACCTCCGCCGCCGCCCGATCCGGATCGCACGGGACTAGAGCAGGCCGGCTTCCTTGAACGCCTTCTCCGCGCCCGGGTGATGCGGGGCGACGGCCGGCTCCGCGATCGACTGCGGCGTCGTCGCCGCCTTGAGCGCGCGGTGGGCGCCCTTGAAGGTCTCGATCTCCTTCAACACGCCCTTGACCAGGTCATAGGCCTGTTTCTCGGGCATGTCCTTGTGCACGGCGATGACGCCGCCGACGCAGACGGAAATCTTGTCCTCGTTGATGAACTTGTGCTCGTTCGCCTTGATCGTGCAAGGCTGGCCGCCGAACTTCGTGGCGACGTCCGCCGACGGGGCCGCGCCGACGCTGAGCTGCACCAGTGGGATGCCCTTTTCCATCTCGCGGATGCGGGCGTGGTTGTAGGAAATGCCGAAGGATACCGCGTCGACCCGGCGGTCGAGCATCAGCGACGTCATTTCCGACGACGCGGCGCGGACCACCTGCTTGAAGCTCTTGGCGGGGATATCGTTGGCCTCGATCACGGCGATGCCGATGTCGCCGTCCATGTTGCCCGGGCGGTTGAAGGCGATGCGCACCTGCCGCGCGTTCTTCTTCAGGCCGGCCATGTCGGTGATGCCGTACTTCTTGGCGACGTCGCCGTTCAGCAGCACATAGGTGTACTGGAAGCGGCTGGACGGCGCATAGACCCGGAACAGGGTGCGGAGACTGGACTGCGGCTTGCCCCGGAACGCGCCTTCGCCGCGGTAGGCGGCGGCGAGCTCCATGTCCGCGGTGATGCCGAAGGGCACCTTCTTGTCGTTGATCAGCTTGGCGTTGGCGAGACCGCCGGAGCCCGTCTGGTAGGTGACCGTCGAGCCGGGATAGGCCTTGCTGTAGACCTTGTCGAGGCCGGCCCCGATGGTGGACCACAGACCCCCCGGGCTCGCCCCGGCGAGGGTGAGGCTGTACTTGTCCTGGGCGCCCGCCGGCGCCGCGGCGATGGCGGCAGTGGCGAGTGCGCCGATCAACAGTTTACGCATTGCAATCTCCCTGATCTGGTTCGTGTTGGATCGTGTGAAGACTGTTGCCGTCAAATCCTGCTGCGCTCGAGTGTGGATGGAACGAAGATTTCCTCGGCCGTCAGCCGCCGCGAGGCGAGGCCCTGGTCGAAATGATAACGCAGGAAGGCGTCGACCGTCTTGCGGTTTTCGTCGAGACCGTAGGGCCAGAAGTCTTCGCCCATCAAAGCCTTGGCCTGCGCGGTATAGGCCTCCATCCAGGGGTTGGTGGCGCGCGGGCTGTTGTCGTAGGACACTTCCTGGTAGGCGATGGCCTTGGCCTGTTCGAAGGCCTTGAACACGCTGTCGGGAAGCCACGGATTTTCCGCGATCGTGCGCTTGTGGACGCCGACCAGGTGCATGATGGGAAAAATCCCCGTGCGCTTGAAGTAGTCCTGCTCGGTCTTGATGAACTCGGGCCACAGGCGGGTGACGTCGGGGTGTCCCTTGACGTAGCAGGTGGGCGAGCGCGGCGCGATGATCGCGTCGATGTCGTTGTCGGCGAGCATCTGCTGCAGTGTCTTGCCCTTCGGGATCGGCTTGAGGCTCAGCCCCCTGGGTGGCGTGAAGTGGGTCTTCTGGGTGCGTCCCGCCTGCTCAATCCCGCCCCAGCGCCAGTCGATGTCGGCGGGTGTGATGCCGTATTCGTCCTCCAGCACGCCGCGCACCCAGGTCACCGCGGTCACCTGGTATTCCGGCGTGCCCACCACCTTGCCCTTCAGGTCCGTGGGCTTCTTGATGCCCGAACGCTTGTTGATGAACACGCCCGAGTGGCGGAACTTGCGTGCCGGAAAGGCGGGGATGGCGATGTAGGGGCAGTCGCCGTCGGCGGTCATGGTCAGGTAGTTGGAGAACGACAGCTCGGTGACGTGGAATTCCTCGTAATGGAGCGCGCGGTGGAACATCTCCTCGGGCTCGACCTCGATGACCGTGGCGTCGCAGCCCTCGATCCGGACCCGTCCGTCGAGCAGCGGGCGGGTGCGGTCGTAGAGCGTGACCGCGACGGTGAGTTTGAGCGTCATGGGAAACTAACCCCCTGAATTATTTTGATTTTACTGAAGCCCCCGCGGGCCCGAGTATCCCTTGGCGCACCGGCGGGGTCAAGCTGTGGTGCGACGTGGCGGCGTCAGGCCGTCGCTTGCGACGAGCGGCGGCATTCGAACAGCGTCCAGGTCAGGAGCGCGATGAGCACCATGGCGCCGGCCTGATGGGCAGCGCCGAGGGAGACCGGCACGACAAGGACGAGGGTGGTGATGCCGAGCGCCCCCTGGAGCAGCACCATCGCCGCCGAAGCCAGGGCAGCGGTTCGAGGTCGCCCTGCCGCCATTGAACGCGCCGCGCGCAGCCCGAGCCAGAGCACCGCAAACACGCTGGTGACGGCGAGGACGCGATGGTCGAACTGGACCATGGCGACGTTCTCGAACGGGTTGCGCCACACGGGGTCGAGCATGAGGAGGCCGTCGGGCACCAGTTGACCGTCCATCAGCGGGAAGGTGTTGTAGGTCATGCCGGCGTCGAGTCCGGCGACGAACCCGCCCGATGCCACGGTGACGAGGGCCAGCGTGAGCGCGATCAGCGCCGGGCGCCGCAGGCCCGTCGCGCCGGAGGGTGTGAGCATCCGCCCCAGCACCATCCACAGCAGGATGAGGTAGATGGCCACGGCGATCATCAGATGCGCGGTGAGTCGATAGGCGCTGACACTCGGGTTGTCGATCAGCCCCGACTGCACCATGATCCATCCCATGAGGCCTTGGGCGCCGCCGAGCAGCAGCACGCCGCCGAGCTTCCAGGCCAGCGCGCCGCGCACCCGGCCGCGTACGACGAACCACGCGAGCGGCAGCGCGAAGGCGAGGCCGATCAGCCGTCCCCACAGGCGATGGAAATATTCGATCAGGAAGATCGCCTTGAACTCGGCCAGCGTCATGCCGTAGTTGATGCGCTGGTACTCGGGAAACTGCTTGTAGGCGTTGAAGGCGTCCATCCACGCCGCGTCCGACAGCGGCGGTATGGCGCCCATGATCGGGTTCCAGTCGACGATGGACAGGCCCGACTGGGTAAGGCGCGTCACGCCCCCGACGACGACCATGGCGAAGACCATGACGATGACCACGATCAGCCACACCGTCACCGCGTCGCACGCGGCAGCGCCTTCCGGGAGAGCGCGCCGGGGCGGTGCAGCGGACGTTTCGGCGATGGGGTCGGTCATGGCGAGAGCCTTGCGATAATGGGGCCGCGGCAGGGCGGCGGGCATGGAAATCGCTGCGCTACGGGTGGTGACCCGTGTCATAAAGGAGGGCAGGGCGCCTTGCCAGCCCGAAAAGACGCCGTAGGCTTGGCGAATCGCCACCAGGGGAATCCCAGTCCAGACCCCGAAACCTCCTTGACAGAAGATGCTTTTACACTTACTTTTTGTGATACGAAATAAACAACTAATAAGAGTTGTAAATTAAACGGAGGACCGGCCCACGAGGTCGGCGATTGCCATGTCCGAACTTCTGGAATCCACAGCCGGCGACAAGACACGTCGCAAGGAAGGCATCGGCGCCTTTTCCGGCGTGTCCGACGATGCCGAACCGCTGGCGCGGCTGAGCGACGTTGCCGAGTTCCGCGCCGGCTACGCCAAGCTGAAGGCAGGCGAATGGGATGCCGGCAAATGGCAAGGCTACCGCCTGCGCTTCGGGGTCTACGGCCAGCTGCAGCCGGGCGTGCACATGATCCGCATCAAGATCCCGGGCGGCATCCTGCCCTTCGCGTGGGCGCGCCGGGTGGCCGAGGCCAACCGACGCTGGGCGGGCCAGCACATCCACATCTCGACCCGGCAGGACCTGCAGATCTATTTCGTCAAGCCCGACGACGTGGCCGACTGCCTCGAGTTCCTGGCGGAGGCCGGCATCACCACGCGCGAGGCCTGCGGCAATACACTCCGCAACATGACCTCGTGCCATCTCGCCGGCACCTGCCCGCGCGAACACGTCGATGCGGGCAAGGTCGCGGATCAACTGGCACGCGCCTGGATTCGCCATCCCCTGGCCCAGCACATGCCGCGCAAGTTCAAGGCCACCGTTTCGGGCTGCGAAACCGATTGCGCCTCGTCGCACATCCACGACCTGGGGCTGATCGCGACCCACAAGGACGGCCGGCCGGGCTTCAAGGTCTACGCCGGCGGTGGCACAGGCGGCCAGCCGGTGGCGGCGGCGCTGGTCGCCGATTTCGTCATCGAGGAGGACCTTCCCGCGGTGATCGAGGCGCTCCTGCGCGTCCACCAGCGCTATTCCAACCGGCGCAACCGCAACAAGGCGCGCATCAAGTTCGTCAACAAGCGCTTCGGCGCCGAGAAATTCCGCGCCCTGTTCGAGGAAGCTTTCGCCGAAGCCCGCAAGCTGCCGCAGCGGCCGTGGCACAAGCTCGACTGGCGCCACGGCGACGCCGACGCGCCCGAACCGGTGTCGCCGGGAGGCGTCGTCGCGTCCCACGACGGGACGCAGTCGGTGGTACTGAACGAAGGCCTTGGCCTGTTTACGTCGGAGCAGTTCGAGGCGCTGGTCGACCTCGCCGAATCCGCGGACGCGCGCGAACTGCGCGTCACCCGCGACCAGAACCTCGCCATCGTCGGCCTCGAACCCGGTGTCGTCGCGGATGTCGTCGCGCGCGTGCGCGAGATGGGCTACGGCGTCGAAGACCATCCCGGCGACGTGCCGAACGTGGTGTCCTGCCCGGGCACCTCGACCTGCGGCATCGGTATCACCAATTCCCAGAGCTTCGGCGCCACCATCCAGGGCTTGGTCAAGGACTACGCCGCCAAGCCCAACGTGACGGTGAAGATTTCCGGCTGCCAGAATGGCTGCGGCCTGCATCACGTGTCGGATTTCGGCTTCCAGGGCATGGGTAAGAAGATCCAGGGACGCAACGCGCCCCATTACCAGATCTATATCGGCGGCGACGAGCGGCTCAACGGCCACACCGGGCTCACCGGTCCGGTGGTGCCCGCGCGGCTGGCCGAGGACGCGCTCAAGCTCATGCTCGACGGCTATGCGTTGGGCCGCGGGCCGGGCGAAAGCGTCCGCGACTGGGCGCTCCGTCTCGGCAAGAACGGCATCCGCGACCTGATCGCGCCGATCGCGGAACGCATCAACGCCGCCGATGAAGGCCTGTTCTACGACTTCGGCGAGGACTGGGAATTTTCCCCGCCGACGGGCCGCAGCCCCGAATGCGCCGCCGGCACGCTCGACGACGACCTGCAGAAAGACCTCGCCGACGACGCCCTGATCAACGTCGACCGCGCGCTCGGCACCGGCGCGCTCGATCTCGCCCGCCGGTTCGCCCGCACCGGCTTCCGCGCCGCGGCGCAACGGCTCCGCATCCATGCCGGCCTGCCGGGGGAAGAAGGCGACAGCGACGAACAGGTGACCTCAACCCTCCGTGCCGCCTTCGGCACCGATGCCGATATCATCGCCGGCCTCGAACGCATGGGTGCCGCTACCGGCGGCGAGGCGACGGTGGCGACCCTGCGCGAGGCGCTCGCCTACTGGATCGACCTCGCCGAAGAAGTCGTCGGCCGCCCGGTCGCCTTCGGCGGCTTCGACATGGGTGCGCTCGGCGATTCGCTGTCCGATTCGGGTGGCGTCGTCTCCAATCTCCTCAAGGGCGGGCCCGGCGGCAACTAGCTCCATGTATCCGGTCGTCTTCCCGCCTGCGGGGCTCGACGTCTTGCTCGCGGGGGCGGGGGAGGCGGCGGCGCGCCGCCTCGACGGGCTCGATGCCGCGGGCGCGACCGTCCGTGTCTTCTGCCCTCAGGGCGACGACGCACTTGCCCGCGCGGCCGGCGCCCGCCTTACGGCGCGGTTGCCGGAGGCGGCCGACCTTGCCGGCGCAAGGCTGATGCTGGTGGCCGGGCTCGACGACGAAGTTTCCGCCCATCTTGCCGCGCTGGCACGGGGCGCGGGCATCCCGGTCAATGTCGAGGACCGGCTGGCGCTCTGCGATTTCCACGTGCCCGCGGTGGTACGCCGGGGCGACCTCTTGCTCACGGTCTCGACCGGGGGCACGGCACCGGGCCTCGCCGCGCGCCTGCGTCAGCGGCTCGAACGCCTGTTCGGGCCCGAATGGGGCGAGCGCCTGGCGGCGCTGGCCCGCGCACGTGCGGCGTGGAAGGCCGATGGCGCCGACATGGCCGCCCTCCGCCGGCGCACGCGGGAATGGTTGGACCGGCAGGGTTGGTTCGATTAAAACACCCGCACCCGGCGCCCCTGCGGACAGACCCATCGAAATTGCGCCCCTTTTCCCGGGTTTGCGCCCGGCCCGTGAGTAGCCTGAACAGCGGACCCTTTGATGACGGAACTCGATCTCGGCTTCGGCCTCGCCCTTGAAGACCTTTACGCCGACGCCGGGCTTGCACGCCTCGACGGCGCCTTCGCCGACGACCTCAAATCCGCCGATACCGAGCTCTATAACCGCCTGATGGCCGGGCGCGCCGCCGCCGCGCTCGGCGCGGCTAACTCGGAGAAAGGCGGCTCCGCCGCCGCGACCGGGGTCGATGGCGCCAAGGCGCTTACCGACCTCGAGGAATCGCAGCTTCTCATCGACCTCGGTCCCCAGGTCGAGGACTTCATCGGCCGGTTGTTCGGCATCACCGCGGATATCGCCGCCCTGCATGACCGCCACACGGAACTGGCGCCGCTCTACCGGGTCAAGCGCCTGTTCGTGCAGCGCCGCGCCGTCCGCAAGCACAAGCCCGAGGCGGCGGAGACCCTCGACGGACCGACCATGGAAGTGCGCCTGACCAAGATGATCGGCCCGTTCTCGGAACTCGCCTTCGCCCGCGCGGTGGAAGGCTGGCTCGCCGACGAAGAAACGAACAAGGACGCGCTGGCCCTGGCCGAGGACTTCGCCGCCTGGGCGACGCTGTCGTCCATGGGCCGCGCGCGCTTCGGTGCCGGCGTGCTGTTCCAGGTGCCGCGCAAGCTCGATCCGCTTCACCTCGTGCCGGTCGAAACCGAGGTGCGCGACGGCGTGCGCATGCTCCGCCTCGAATCGCATCACGCGTTGCGCCGCCGCGAGGGCTTCGCGCTCACCGACCCGGGCATGGACCTCACCCACGCGCTCGACGCCGCCAGCTACTGCATCTTCTGCCACAACCAGGGCAAGGACAGCTGCGCCAAGGGGCTGGTGGACCGCAAGGCGGGCGGCTTCGCCAAATCGCCTTTCGGCGTGGCGCTCGCCGGTTGCCCGCTGGAAGAGAAGATCTCCGAGCTCAATACGCTGAAGTCCGACGGCCTCACGGTGGCGGCGCTCGCCGTCGTCGTCGTCGACAACCCCATGGTCGCGGCGACGGGACACCGCATCTGCAATGACTGCATGAAGTCGTGCATCTACCAGAAGCAGGAGCCAGTCAACATCCCCCAGGTCGAGACCCGGGCCCTCAAGGACGTGCTCGATCTGCCCTGGGGGTTCGAGATCTACGGCCTGCTCACGCGCTGGAACCCGATGAACCTCGTCCGCCCGGTGCCGAAACCCGCCTCGGGCTACAAGGTGCTGGTGGTCGGCCTCGGCCCCGCCGGGTTCACGCTCGCCCACCACCTGATGAACGACGGCCACGCGGTGGTGGCGGTGGACGGCCTCAAGATCGAGCCGCTGCCCGCCGACATCGCCGGCGTCGCGCTCGACGGCACGCGGGAGCCGTTCGTGCCGGTGCGTGACGTGGCGACGCTGTACGAGGTCCTCGACGACCGCGTCATGGCCGGCTTCGGCGGCGTCGCCGAATACGGTATCACCGTGCGCTGGAACAAGAACTTCCTCAAGCTCATCCGCCTGCTGCTGGAACGGCGCGACCGCTTCGCCATGTTCGGCGGCGTGCGCTTCGGCGGCACACTGACGCCGGAAGGCGCCTTCGCCGCCGGCTTCGACCACATCGCGCTGGCGGCGGGGGCGGGCAGGCCGACCATCCTCGGCATGAAGAACGGGCTCGCCCGCGGCGTGCGCGCGGCATCGGATTTCCTGATGGCCCTACAGTTGACGGGTGCCGCCAAGGAAACCTCCATCGCTAACCTGCAGGTACGCCTGCCGGTGGTGGTGGTCGGCGGCGGGCTGACCGCCATCGATACCGCGACCGAGGCCCTCGCCTATTACCCGGTGCAGGTGGAGAAGTTCCTCGCCCGCTACGAGGCGCTCGCGGCGGAAAAGGGCGATGTTGCCGTGCGCCGACCGTGGAGCAAGGAAGAGGCGCAGATCGCCGACGAATTCATCGCCCACGCCCGCGCCATCCGGGCCGAGCGCGCGAAAGCCGCCAGGGAAGGCTGCGCGCCCGACATCGTCAAGCTGCTCAAGAGCTGGGGCGGCTCGACCATCGCCTACCGCCGTTTCATGGCCGAAAGCCCGTCCTACACCCTCAACCACGAGGAGGTGGAAAAGGCGCTGGAGGAGGGCATCTCCTTTGCCGAGGGCCTGTCGCCGGTGGATGTCGATCTCGATTCCTTCGGCCACGCGCGGGCGCTCACCCTCGCCGTCATGGGCCAGGACGACGGCGGGCGGCTGGTCGACACCGGCGAGGTGGTGAGCCTGCCGGCGCGCACCGTGCTGGTGGCGGCGGGCACCCAGCCCAACACCGTGCTGGCGCGCGAAACCGAGGGCCTGTTCCAGCTCCACGGCAAGTGGTTCACCACCCTGGACGAGCACGGCAACCCCGCCGAGCCCGAGTTTTCGGCCAAGCCCAAGGCCGTCAACATCCTTGCCGCGGTCGAGGCGGACGGCCGCGCCATCTCTTTCTTCGGCGACCTGCATCCGTCGTTCGCCGGCAACGTGGTCAAGGCCATGGGCTCGGCCAAGCAGGGCTATCCCGTGGTGTCCCGGGTGCTTGCGCGGCAGCCGCCGACCGGCGTTTCGGCCGCGGACCTGTTCGAAACGATGCGCCGCGACCTGATCGCCACGGTGGTCGAGGTCAACCGCCTGACCCCCACCATCGTGGAGGTGGTGGTGCGCGCGCCCGCCGCCGTCCGCGCCTTCCACCCGGGCCAGTTCTATCGCCTGCAGAACTACGAGGTCCTGGCGCCCCGCACCGACGATACGGTGCTGGCGATGGAGGGCCTGGCCATGACCGGCGCCTGGGTCGACCGCGAGCAGGGCCTCGTCGCCGTCATCGTGCTCGAGATGGGCGGGTCCAGCGACCTCTGCGCGCTGTTGCGGCCGGGCGAGCGGGTGGTGCTCATGGGCCCGACCGGCACGCCGACGGAGATCCCGGCGGGGGAGACGGTGCTGCTTGCCGGCGGCGGGCTCGGCAATGCCGTGCTGTTCTCGGTCGGCCAGGCGATGCGCAAGGCGGGATCGAAGGTGCTCTACTTCGCCGGCTACAAGGCGATCCAGGACCGCTACAAGGTTGAGGAGATCGAGGCCGCCGCCGACGTCATCGTCTGGTGCTGCGACGAAACGCCCGGCTTCACGCCGGCCCGCCCCCAGGACAGGGCCTTCGTCGGCAACATCGTCGAGGCCATCGCCGCCTACGGCCGCGGCGACCTCGGCGTGCCGGCCATCGCGCTCGATACCATCGACCGCGTCGTCACCATCGGCTCGGATGCGATGATGGCGGCCGTCGGCCGTGCCCGCCATACGGTGCTCAAGGACCTGCTGGCCCCCGGCCATACCGCCGTCGCGTCGATCAACTCGCCCATGCAGTGCATGATGAAGGAAATCTGCGCCCAGTGCCTGCAGCCCCACGTCGATCCCGCGACCGGCGAGGCGACGGTGGTGTTCTCCTGCTTCAACCAGGACCAGCCGCTGGATGTGGTGGATTTCGACGCGCTGCGCGAACGGCTCGGCCAGAACCGGGTGCAAGAGAAGCTCACCGCCCAGTGGATCGACCACTGCCTCAAGCAACTCAACCTGCGCGACAAGGCCGCGAGCTAGGGACCCCTCCTGACGGTAGGCCGAGCCTGAATGCTGAACCCCGCCGGCACGGTGGCGCGGCGGGGTTCGGGGCATCTGCCCTTTAGTCCGGTCGGAACCGGACTTGAAATCGGGAGGCGGGAAACGCCGTCCCGCTATCAGGTTTGTCATGTGTGGGCGGCAGGGCCACCGCATGGTCTTCAGGGGCGACCCGGCCGTGATCCCCTGGCATCAGGCGAGAGGATCGCTATGGCTGAATGGGTGGAACGTCGGTGGTCATTGCACCCTCCCTGCTGGTTGACACGGATGTCGGTCGGCTGCCGATGATGGGCCTGGTCCCGTCGGTGGGCTGTGGCGCGGCCTGTGCTCCAGGGAAGCCGGGCCATGGCGCGTTCCGGCGTTTCCGCCAGCGGGGGAAGATCCCTTCGCGCCGCCCTTCATCGACCGACATGGAAAGCCTAACGCCGTCGAAAATGCGAATCAAGGGCGTGGCCTGGGATTCTTTTCCGATGCGGAAAACGCACGCGAGATCGCGCCTGCGTCGGGTGTGTCGGCGAAGCTGTCAGTCGTCCACGTCATCGACGTCCGACTGTCCCGAAACGCGGCGGCGGATGTGCGACCACGAAATCCCGATCGCCAGCGTCGTCGCCAGCGCAAACAGCAGCAGCCAGGTGAAGATCGTCGGCCGCTGCAGGTTGAGCACCCCGAAGTCGATCGCCACCCAGATCAGCGCGGCGATCAGCGCCGCCGCCAGCGTCATGCCGATGGGGCCGATGGATCGCCAGGTGGCGCGCAGGTAGATCACGAACAGGATCAGCAGCAGCACCCCCGCCAGAACCTTGAGCGGGATGTTGATGCCGTCCCAGGCCGCAACCCACTGGTAATAGGAATAGCTGGTCGGGTTGAAGGTGGCGAAGACGAGGACCATCGCCACCAGCCAGCGGATGAGGAAGGACGCGGCGCTGAAATGCATCTGTGCCATGGGGTCACCCTGGAACAATCGGCGAAATCTTCGGCCGTCACGGCCTTCAGGCGGGGAGGGCGCGCCGGACGCGGGCAGTATATCCGGGCGCGGGAATTGCGAAAGTCTCCGTTACGCGGGCGCGCGGCCTCACTTCGCCGCCGCGGCCTCCCGCATCCAGGTGGGCAGGCACTTGCCCTCCAGCGCGTCGTCGAGGGATTCGAGCGACCCATAGGGATGCTCCATCGCCTGGAACCGTTCGCGCGGGCAGTTGACGTAGGCCTCGATCAGGTTGCGGTCGGGGTCGAGGAAATAGATCGAATTGGTGACGATGTGGTCAACCGTGTGGTGGATTTCGGCGCCGACCGCTTTCAGGCGGCGGTAAAAGGCGCGCAGGGTCTCGAAATCGTCGGGCGCGATCTCGAAGGCGAAGTGCTCCATGCCGATGAAGGGGTCGGGCTCGACCCGCGGGCGCGGCGCGTCGGCGTCCCGCGCCAGCTCGAGTGCCAGCATAACCGTTCCACCGGCGCCCAGCAGGGTGCGGCCGTCCGCATCGGTGCCGAGGTCGGCGAAGCCGAAGACATCGCGGTAGAAGCGGACGGAACGGCCGAGGTCGGCCACCCGCAGCGTCAGGTGGCTGGTGTGCAGCGCCGGGCCGGTCATGGCGCGCCCCCGGCGCCGGTGCGGCACCAGAATTCGTAAGGCAGCCCGTCGGCGTCGCGGAAGCGGACCGCCTTGCGGCCGTGGCCGGCGTCGATCTCCGGTCGGATGCCCTTTTCGATGAGCCGCGCCACCACGCGCTCGAAGCCCGTGGGATCGGTGATCTCGAAGCTGACCCGGGCCATGCCCACGAGGGCGTCGGCGTCCTGCGCGGTGGCGCCGGGCTTGGCCGGGCGGATCAGCAGCATGTGATGGTTGTCGGCGAAGTCGGAGGTCAGGAAATGCATGCCCCGCTGTACCACGCCCTTGCGGGTGAAGCCGCGGATGTCCCTGACGATGTCTTCGAAGAACCGTGCCGTGCGCTCGGGGTCCTTCACGCGGACGACGACGTGACCCGCCTTGCGGACGGTGAAACCGGCACCGGTGCCGGAGGACATGCCTGTGTGGGGTTCCGGATGCGTGACGCTCATGGGATCCTCCCGCGGCCGTTCAGTGCCCGAGAATAGCACGTCGGCCGCGGGACGGAAACCGGGCGCGCGGTCAAGCGACCCGGCGCGGTGCGGTCAGGAGAGCAGGATCCAGAGCTGGAGCGTCGCGGCGATGATGAGCGTCCACAGCACGCTGCACGAAACAATCACGAACATAAGAAACCTCCGTGCTGACCATTTTATCGGGGTCGATTCGGTCCTGGCCGGTGTCACCGCCCGTCCAATCGCGCCCGGACGGCCGAGAGTCACGGGTCGGGCGAGCGTGCCGTTATGGCCGAGCGTACCGCCGTGGGCGGTCGTCCCGGGATGAGTGAGCGTGCCCGGATGGCCGAGCGCGTGTTGCGCACCTGCTTCGCTTCTGGTCACAGACATGTCATCAGGCCCCCCAACAGACCCTGTCGATGCACACGCGTATTTGTCAGGCCATCATCACCGTTTTATTTATTCCGCCCGACAATATTCCCTGGTCTCCTATAGATAACGCGCGCGCCGGCTACCGATTTTCGCCGCAATCTTAACCATAATCGCAGCCCAACTTCTAGAAATGCCTGCGATTTTTCGAGTTTTACTATATGTGGTATTAGGTAGATTCCACCACTACAATACATTGGCCTTCAATGTTACACTGCGTCATCTCGCGGGGCCGCAGGGAACCCGTCGCGGCTGCCGGGACGTCATTTCTGCTGTCCGGTCGAGCGTAAGCCGGCATGCTTTTCGCGCCTCGGATCGCGTCCCGTTACGCGACGGAAGTACCAAGAAACATGTTGCGGAAATGGTGCGACGCATCACTGCGGCACCTGCGTTGTCGGACCGGATGCGTATCCGGCATGCGATCATCGGCGGCGAAAGATGCGCGCGGTTGCACCGGCGTCGCGAATTGGGGCAGCGCATAAGGAAGCTCCGGCGCGGACCGGAGGCTTCCTCCGTAAACGCGGCGACCGTAACGTTACGTCGCCGTGCGCGGCGTGAATGCCTGTCTTGAAGACTTCAGGGAAGGTTGCACAACGGACGCCCCGGTCCGGCGAGCCGGGCGTTGTCCTTCAGTCCTTGGTACGCAGCAAGGTCTTGATGTAGGCGACCTGTTCGGTCTGGCGTTTGAATTCCGCCTCGAGACGGTCGATGCGTGCCAGCACGTCCTTGAATCCCCTGGCGATGATCCAGCCGGTCTCGCACAGGATCCCCAGGGCGAACACCCCCCACACACCGATCACGACTTGCCACCAGGCCATTGACGTCCATCCAAGTCTGTTAAGTGCATCGTTCAACGGCATGTTATTCCGCCACATGACGAATGCACAGCCGTCTGCGAAGGCGTCAACGGCTTCAGGAACGATCACCCCCTATGCATGTAAGGGGAGAATATTAAGAATTTGTTTTTAATTCATTTGGTTGCGGAAGACCCGGCGCGTCCCGGGGGCCGGAAAAAGCCCCGGGTACCGCCTCCCTCGGCCCCACCCGGACGGCCGCTGGTCCGCCTTCCCAAAACCGGTGCCTTGTCCGGTAACCGTCGTCACTTCGGCGTCTTCTTGCCCGCCGCCGCCAGCACGGAGAGCTGCAGCGCTCCGATGGCGGGTTTTGCGCCCGGCCGGCTGGAATCGATCCACGCCTTGACCGGAACGTCCGTCGCCGCCGAAACGGCGTTGAGCTTCTGCAGGGAACTGAGGTCCTCCCAGCTCCGGGCGGCAACACCGGGAACGCGCGTCGCGCCGGCGTGACCCGTCCGGCCCATCGCTATGATGGACGGGTACAGGCGGGCCAGAACGGCGTCGTAGACCGCGTCGTTGCGGTGCGCCGCGGCATCGGCGTGCACCGTGGTGTCGTGGCGCGCCTGGAACGCGCTTTCCAGCACCAGGGCGGCGGCGGGGAAATTCACCTCGCAGCCGTTGGGCTGCTCCAGGTAGACGACGTCGCCGTCGGTCTCGGTCACGACGCCGACGACATTGCGGGCGACGTTGCGGACGGTATCTCCAACCTTGAACATGGCGTGCCAGCCCTTTCTCGGTACTAGGTCGAATGTGGCGGGCGAAACACCGCCCACAGTCCGCAGCTAACCACCAGCAGGATACCACCGACCCAGTAGAAACTGTTTTCGATCCCGACCACCGCCACTACGCCGCCCATCACCGGCGGTAGGACCGTTTGCATCAGCCGGTTGAGCGAAATGCGCAAGCCGACCACGGCCCCCTGGGATTCGCGCGGCACCGACTTCGACGGGATCACGATCATCAGCGGCTGGCTGACTCCCTGCATGAACCCGCGCAGGACCGTGATCGCCAGCAGCGGCAGGAAGGCCACGAACAGCGGCGTCACCGTGATCAGGGCGATGGCGGCGACGACGGTCGCGTTCAGCAGCCAGACGTCGCCGGTCCGCCGCGCCAGCGGGGTCATGCCGGCGGTGCCGGCAAGTCCGCTCAGGTTGAGACCGGCGAAGACCACGCCGATCAGCGTTCCGGTGAGGCCGATGTCCTTCATGTAGGCGATGAAGAAGGATCCCTGGATCGCGCCGACGCCGATGTTGAGGACCGAGCCGGCGACGGCGATAGCCACCAGCGGTATGCCGAGCAGCGTGAAGGTGCGGGTATAGTCCTCCAGCCGCGGCAGCAGGTCGAGCGCGCGGAAGGGCCGCGTTTCGGGTGCCTCCGCCTTTCCGCCGGCGTCGCTGCCGCGCGGCAGCATCGCCGCCGATGCCATGAACAGCACGGCCGAGGCAAAGATCACGCCGAAGCCGCCCCACGGGCCGAAGGCGTCCCACATGGCTCCCGCCAGGATGGGAAAGACGAAGTGGCCGAACCGGTTCCCGAACGACACCTGCCAGGTCAGGGTCGGGTCGCCGCGCATCACCTGCCCGACCAGAGTCTGGGCGCCGACCCAGTTCATGGTCGAGGTCAGGCCGATGACCAGGTTGAGGATTCCCGCCACCCACACCCACGGCAGCAGGGGGAACAGGAACGGCACGATCAGGCCGATGACGGCGAAGAACAGCATGACCTGGCGCGCGCCGAGGCGGTCCATCAGCACGCCGCCGTGGATGGAGAACAGGAACGGCAGCAGCGACCGCGCGCCGATCACGATGCCGAAAGCGAAGGGCGATGGGTCGAGATAGAGCACCCACAAGGGGATGATGACGTTGCTCGCCCCGTCGGCGAACATGCCTGTGCCGTAGATGCCGAGGCGAACCCGCAACGGTATGGCCTTGCTGGCTGGCTCTCTCATTTACGGGAATCGGCCTTCTGCGCTTGGGTGGCCCGCGTGGGTCGGTAATATATCCGTTAACGCCCGGCAGGGAAAACGTCGCCATCGGGACACCGGCCGCGTTCGGCCGGGACAGCGTTCAGGCTTTGGGATACCGAAGCGGATCGAAATTCCCCGGAGCGCCGCAGGCAGGATCCAGCGGCGCGCGCCGGCGCAGATCCTTGAGATGAAGAGCGGGTGCGCGTGAAACCGGGCGGCGGATGGCATCGCCGCTGACCCTGCCGATGCGGGTGACACCGCGGACGGCGTCTCCAACCCGGAGCATGGCGCGCCGGATCAGAGCGGAACGGACAATCGGAGGGCCGGATCGCAGGCTGCGATCCGGTCCGTCAGCCGGGCGAAGGTTTCGTCTTCTTGGTCGTTTCCTTGGCGGAGACTGTTTCCTTGACGGTTTTCTCGTCGGCCGCCTCGACGGCCAGGCGAAGCGCGCGCAGTCGTGCCATATGTTTCAATGTCTCCTGGCGCGCCTTCTCTCTCTCGGCGTGGAGTTGCCGGTCCTTGTTCTGGTTCTTGGCGAAGTATTTTTCGGCTCTCGATTGTACCGGTTTCAACACTGTCGATCCTCTTGTCGGTTGGAGATGGTTGTTCCGCGACGATCGTGACGTGTCGCGTTGGGTTGCGGCGGCCGTCCCGGCTTCCGTGCATCGCCGAACGGCGCGCGCGCCGTATCGCTTCCGGAATCCGTCAGGTTCCCGTTGCCGCGTGCGGGACTGCGGGGGACGGTGGCCCCGTGGCCTAGTTCGTCATGGACGCGGTGGGGGACCCGGAGCTCAGCAATTTCTCGGCGCAGCGCTCACCGGCGAGTTGTACCGGCTCGGCCGCACCGACGGGGGTCGCCCATCCCGCCTTGTCCATGTAGCTGCCGCGCATCCAGGAGTCGGTTTTCTTGAGCGCCGCGAGCCGCGAGCCCGAGTCCGGGCCGTGGCTGAAACGCTCGACGCAGGAGGCGACGGCGAGATCCGCGCGCGCTTCGATGGCGTAGGATTCGGCCATCTCCCGGGCGCTGCCGCCGGTGACCCATCCACCCCATTTGAAGCCGACGAAAATGGTGAGCACCGCGGTGGCGACGCAGGCCCAGAACACGAACGACTTGGTCGGTTCGATGTTCGTCCAACGTGTGGTAATATTAACCTTGTCAGTCATTAGTTTTCCATCCTGCTATATGACGAAATATTTTCAGCTTTTGAAAGGTAAGCTAGAATTTCCACCAATTTGTTTTAGTATACGCTAGATAAGTCAATAAATATACTCTATAGTATTTTTATTGACCCGGCCAAATTACTTCAGCGATTCGATGGTGCTACGGCATCCGGCGGGTCGCAGCGGACGCGGACCGGGGCGGCGGGAGACGCGAAACCTTCGTCCGCCGATCCCCGATCGGAAACGTGGCGGCGCAGGGCGTACCCAACAAACAAGGAATGATCCATGCGTAAGATGCGATGCATCCGTGACGGTCTTGTGCGCGCCCTGGTCGTGCTGGCGCTTTCGGCGGCGGCCTCCGGCGCTGCGCTTGCACAGGGCGACGTCGTCGGGATGCCCGAGAATGCGTACTCCGAAAAATATGGAAGCGGGTGGGCGTGCGACCGCGGCTATCACGAGGTCGAGGGGCGCTGTCTGATCGTCAAGGTGCCTGCCAACGCCTACCCGACCAATATGTCCTACGGGACGGGTTGGGCGTGCGAGCGCGGCTACCAGGCGGAGGACAACGCCTGTATCGCCATCAAGGTGCCCGCCCATGGCTACCTGGCGGATTCCACGTACGGTGCCGCGTGGACGTGCGAGCGCGGCTACCGGGCGGAGGGCGAGGCCTGTGTCGCCATCAAGGTGCCCGCCCACGGATACCTGGCGGACTCCACCTATGGGGCCGGGTGGGTGTGCAATCGCGGCTACCGTGCCGAGGACGAGGCCTGTATCGCCATCAAGGTGCCCGCAAACGGGTACCTGGCGGATTCGTCCTCCTCCAGCGGACTTGGCTGGGAGTGCGATCGCGGGTACCGGGCTGACGGCAAGTCTTGTGCCTTTATCAAGGTTCCGGTGAACGGATACCTGGCGGATTCGTCCTACGGGGTGGCGTGGGAATGCCATCGCGGGTATCGGGCGGAAGGCGAGGCCTGCGTGGTCGAGAAGACACCGTAAGGATGGGACGCCGCCCTTTGGACAAGCGCACCGCGTGCATCACCCGGCCGGGTCACGCGAACCGGTGCCGGCATGTATTTTCCGGCCCGGTCATTGTGATGGGCCGCCTCAGTGCCCAAGTACCAAACGCGTAGGCTCCAGGTTCCGGGACACGGAAGATGGGCCTTACCGAAAGGATCAGGACATGAGCGAACAGCCCACCCCCGCACGCGTCGTCCCGCAGCCCGCATCGCGGCCCGGGACCATCAGTTACGTCATCATGGGCATCGCCCTGATCGCGTTCGTCTTTTTCGTTTTCAGTCAGTAGGCCGAAGCGGGATAATACCTTCGGCGGATTTGTGGAAGACCCACGCGGGGATCGCTGTTGATCACGCTGGCCATTCATCATCAGACGACCTACCGATACCGGACACCGCTGCAATTCGGCCCGCATCGGTTGATGCTTCGCCCGCGCGAAAGCCGCAATCTGTGCCTGCTGGCGCATGATGTGGAGCTGAAGCCCGCGGCGACCGTCACATGGGCGCACGACGTCCTTGGCAATTCGGTGGCGACCGCCACGTTCCGGCAGCCGTCGGACACACTCGTCATCGACAGCCATGCCGAGCTCAGGCTCGACGTTGAGCAATGGCCCGTATTCGATGTCGCCGCTTCGGCCGTGGACTACCCTTTCCTGCTCTCCGACGATGACATGATCGACCTCGGGGCGCTGAGGCTCCAGGGCTATCTCGACTCTCACGGAAAGCTCCGGGAATGGGCGCAAGGCTTCGTCGCCGGAAACCCGACCAATACTCTTGCGCTACTCAAGGATATTTGTGCGGGTGTCGCCGCGAGCCTCGTCTATGAAACGCGCGAGGACGAGGGCGCCCAGACACCGACCCAGACGCTCGCCCGGGGCCGCGGATCGTGCCGCGACTTCGCGGTCCTCTTCGTCGATGCGGTGCGCAGTCTCGGCTTCGGCGCGCGCATCGTCTCGGGATATCTTTACGATCCGGACCAGAACGCCGTGGGATCCGAAGGCGCCGGATCGACCCACGCCTGGGCGGAAGTGTACGTGCCCGGCGCCGGCTGGATCACCTTCGATCCGACCAACCGCAGTGTCGGCGGGTTCAATCTCATCCCGGTTGCCGTGGCGCGCGACATTCGCCAGACCATCCCCGTCTCCGGCAGCTTCGTCGGTGACCGGGGCGCCTTCGAAGGGATGGACGTGCGGGTGCAGGTCGCCCCCGCCGAACCGTCACCGCACGCCCGGACTGCCACGGGTCGATCCTGACGGGCCTCGGTGCCCTTTTTCTTGTAAGGCCCGGATATTGAATTCATCATATGAAGCCATTTCGGGGAGGCAGGCCGGTTTGTCGGAATCTCTGTCCACGGTTTCTTTCCAGCCCGCCCACGACGACGACCTGGACCGCCGCGTCGCGCGTTTCGAGGCGCCGGCCCTCGGCACCAGCCTCGGCCAGATCGTCACCTCGATCGGGGGCTATCTCGCCGTCTGTGCGGCCATGTATGCGACGGCGGGAATCTCCTACGGCTTCGTCCTCGCCCTTGCGCCGGTTGCCGCCGGCTTTCTCGTCCGGACCTTCATCATCCAGCACGATTGCGGCCACGGGGCCTATTTCCGCTCATGGCGCTGGAACCAGACGCTCGGGATCGCCTGCAGCCTGCTGACCCTGGCGCCCTATCTGTCGTGGCGCCGCCAGCATGCCGGCCATCACCGGGTGTGGAACAACCTGGACAGCCGTGACAGCGGCGCCGATATCTATTCGTACTGCCTGACGGTCGAGGAGTACCGGGCGCTGCCCCGGTGGCGCCGGCGATGGTACCGGGTCACCCGGAATGCCGTCGTCGCCAACCTGATCCTGCCGCCGCTCGTCTTCCTGGTGCTCTACCGTCTGCCGTTCGACATGCCGGCCCGCTGGCGGCAGGAACGGCGCGGCGTCCACCTGACGAATCTGGCGCTGGTCGCGCTATATGGGACGCTCGGGCTCGTGGCCGGCTTCGACCGGCTCGTCCTGGTTCAACTGCCGGTCACGGTGCTCGCCTCGATCATCGGCGTCTGGCTCTTTACGGTACAGCACCGGTCCGATCGCGCAGTATGGGCGCGCGACGGCGAATGGAACCGGCAGACCGCTTCCGTCGACGGCACGACCTACCTGCGCCTGCCGCGACTGCTGCAGTGGTTCACCGGCAACATCGGCCTGCACCACATTCACCACCTGAACTCGACCATCCCGAACTACCGCCTGCAGCAGGCCCACGACGCCTTGCGCGAGTCCTGCACCATCCCCGCGATGCCGTTCCACAAGGCGTTCCGGGCGATGTTCTGCGTCCTCTGGGACGAGCGGCGGCGGCGCATGGTCACGTTCCGCGAATCGGCATCCGGCGCCGCCACTTAGGGCCTTCGCCCGGTGCCGGTGCGGGCCTGCGGGAAAATGGGTTAGGATAAAAAACGTCCAACCGAACAGGGAGACATGCGCCATGACCGATACGTCCGCCACCACATCCGCCACGAAAGCCGGCCTCGGCGAGCGCGAGCCGCAGTATCTCTGCGTCTGCATCTCCAACGAGGTGAAGCCGGCGCCGAAGATCGCGCGCTCGCGCGACGAGGTCCACGCCGAGCACGTCGCCTTTCTCCAGGACCTGTTCGACCGCGGCATCCTGTTCGGCTCCGGCCCCAAGGTGGAAGCCAGCGGCGAGCGCCACGGCGGCGCGGTCTATATCATGCAGGGCGTGACGCTCGCGGAAGCAAAAGAGATCGCGGCGAAGGAGCCCAATATCCGCGAGGGCCTGCGCGACGTGACGGTTCACCCTTGGCGCCGCATGTGGTTCGGCGGCTAGGCGCTGACGCCCGCTTCGTGCGTTGCGCGGCGTTATGCAATCGTCCAGGGCAGAACCATGAAACTGATTGGCATTTCGGGCAGTCTCCGCCGCGGGTCATTCAATACCGCGCTCTTGCGGGCGGCGAAGCCGTTGGTGCCTGCGGGCGTGGAGTTCCTGGCTGAAACGATACACGGTATACCCCTGTACGATGCCGATCTCGAAGCATCGGAGGGCATTCCAGACCGGGTATCCGCGCTGAAAGATGCCGTCGCCGGCGCGCAGGGGCTGATTCTGGCAACTCCCGAATACAACAACTCGGTCCCCGGCGTGTTCAAGAATGCGATCGACTGGCTGTCTCGGCCACCCGACGACATCAAACGCGTCTTCGGCGGCAAACCCGTCGCCATCATGGGAGCCTCTCCCGGAGGGTTCGGGACCATTCTCAGCCAGAACGCCTGGCTGCCGGTGCTCCGTACGCTCGGAACGAATCCCTGGTTCGGAGGGCGTCTCTACGTCTCGCGCGCCGCCAGCGTTTTCGGCAAGGACGGCCGGATAACCGCCGAAGCCGTGGAGAAACAGCTTCGGGAATTCCTGGCCGGGTTCGTTGCTTTCGTCCGGAGTGTCGAGCGCTCCAGGGAACGGAACAGTTGAATCCGCCTGACTCAAATGGCGACGTTCGGTGTAAGGTCGGCGCATCCAGAAAGGCCCGGCAAGGGCCTCGTGGTCAATAGGGGGGCGGATGAAGCATATCATCCAACGGGTTGCGGCGACGCCGCTGCGCATCCAGAGCGACATGTCTTGGCTCGGCGTCTCGCGCAGCCGCGTGTCGTCCATGTGTATTGTCGAGGTCGAAACCGATACCGGCGTCGTCGGCCATGGGCTCACCAATCTGGCCGATGGGTCCGTAGTTGCCCAGGCGGTGAGGAGCGTGGCTGCGCCCGTTCTCATCGGCATGACGGCGCTGGCGACCGAACGGGCGTGGAGCGCGATGTGGTGGGCGATGACCGCTTCGGCGCAGACCGGCTATGCGGCCAACGCAACCAGCGCCGTCGATCAGGCGCTCTGGGATATCAAGGGCCAGGTGCTCGGCTTGCCGGTCTGGCAACTTCTCGGCGCCGCCCATGAGCGTGTGCCGGTCTATGCCACGCTGGGCATACCGTCGCTGGAACCCGAACAACTCGTCGAGATGGCGCGTCGCCTCAAAGAACGCGGCTTCAAGACGATCAAGATACAGGTCGGCCGCCCCGGCCTCGATCAGCGCAGCCGGGACAAATCCCTCGAACGGATTATCCAGGAAGATGTAGCGCGGATTGCCGCGCTGCGCGAAGCCCTGGGGTCCGATATCGGTATCGCCATCGACGGCGCCGGCCGTTTCGACCTGCCCCACGCGGTGACACTGTCGCGGTGTGCCGAAGCCTATGGCGTCACCTGGTACGAGGAACCTGTGTTGCAGAACGATGTCGGGTTGATGGCGGAACTGCGGCGTGCGACCTCGATCCCCCTTTCCGTCGGCCAGAATGAGGGGCAGTTGTACCGTTTTCGCGACATGTTGATAAACCGGTCGGTCGATATGATTCAGCCGAATGTGGCGATCATCGGCGGCATTACCCAGGGGGTGAAAGCAGCGGCGCTGGCGGCAGCCTTCAACGTGCCGATCGCCAGTGGCGGCGGCAGCTGCCCGTTCCATAACGCCCATCTTCAGGCCGGCGTCGCCAACGGCAGCAAGCTCGAATACCAGACCAGCGCGACCGGCGCGTACGAGCCCCTTTTCGACGGCGTGCCGAAGATCGAAGATGGCTGGCTGACCATGTCGGAGAAGCCCGGGTTCGGTTTTACGCCGAACAGGGCCGCCATGGCGGAATTCGCCGTGACGTAGAACCGGTCCGCACCGCGTCGAGTTGATACCGCCGTGTCTTGTTTCAAGAACTGGAAAGAGACGAACAAACCAAGGGAGGCTCCAAATGAAGTCCTTGCAAAAAGCGTTGGGCGTGGGTGTTTTCTGCGGCGTTTTCTGCGGCGTCGCTGCCGCGGGTTTTTCCGGTATCGCGTCGGCGCAATCCGTCGAGGAATTCTACAAAGGCAAACAGGTCAAACTCGTGATCGGCGCCGCGGTCGCCGGGGGCTACGACACCTACGGACGCCTGTTCGCCCGCCTGATGCCCAGGCACATTCCCGGCAATCCGACCATGATCGTTCAGATCATGCCGGGTGCCGGCGGCGTGGTCGCCGCCAATTATCTCTACAACATCGCGCCCAAGGACGGTTTGACGCTGGGCACCGTGCAGCGGCAGATTCCGGAAGGGCCTCTCGTCGGCATGCAGGGGGTGCAGTTCGACGCCACCAAGTTCAACTGGATCGGCAGCCTGAACAACGAGGTCAGCATCTGCGTCTCGTGGCATACGGCAGCAGTGAAGACCTTCAAGGACGCTTTCGACAAGGAACTCATCGTCGGCGCCCAGAGACAGGCCAATACCGAACAATATCCGTCGATCTTCAACAATCTGCTCGGTACCAAATTCAAGATCATCGCCGGCTATACCGGGGGCGGCAGCGTGCTGCTCGCCATGGAACGCGGCGAGGTGGAGGGCCGTTGCAGTTGGTCGTGGTCCTCCATCGTGGTGCAGAAGCCGGACTGGCTCCGGGACAAGAAGATCAATCTGCTGGCGCAGATCTCGCTCGCCGGGCACCCGGACCTGCCCGACGTGCCCTTGGTCATGGACTTCGCCAAGAGCGATTCGGACAAGCAGGTTCTCGAATTCCTGTTCGCCCGCAACGTGCTCGGGCGGCCGTTCCTGGCGCCGCCGGGTGTCCCCGGAGAGCGTGTCGTGGCGCTGCGCGCGGCTTTCGACGCCATGGTGAAGGACAAGGATGTGATTGCCGAATTCAAGAAGGTCAAGCAGGAGCTGACGCCGGTCGGCGGCGAAACGATCCAGAATCTGATAGGCCGCCTTTATGCCACGCCGAAGGATATTATCGCCAAGGCCAGGAAGGCGACAACATGGCATGGCACGGTGGTTCGGCCGGCCAAGGGAAAGAAATGAACGTCAACGCCCGTGGAAGGAGGATGAAATGGTATCTGAATCGGTAATCGCGGATCGTACGGTCGGGTGGGCCAAACCCGGCAAGGACGAGTCGCCGGAAATCTCCACGTTCAAACTGCGCACGCAGCTTCTCGACCAGGGGCGCACCGACACGACGGTGGCGAAGACCGGAAACATGGTGGCGCGGTTGAAGGTCTATGCCTCGGGCGGCGAAAACGCGCTGCACATGCACCCCAACGAGGACCATATGTTCGTGATCATGCAAGGCAGCGCCCGGTTCTACGATCGGGATGGCGGTCACAAGGATCTTCAGCGCCATGAAGGCATCATGATTCCGGCCGGGGCTTATTACTGGTTCGAGGCCACCAGCCAGGATCCGCTGGTGTTGATGCGTGTCGGTTCCCGTATCGGGCCGCAAAGTACGGCAGGTCGTCTCAATATCCGGGGCGAGGACATGGCCGGGGATTCGGAGGAGAACAAGACCGTCCCGGTCGTCTACCGCGAAGGCGCGTTCTTCGAATAGCATTCGGCCTGTCTGTCTCCGGCTATGGCCGCCTCGACCGGTCGTCGATCCGCTCCGCGTGATCGCGATCGGCGCGGCGGTTGCTGGCCAGGAAGGGGTGCGATCAGTCGTAGGGTTGGGCAGAGAACCCCTCGCCGTCGATGAACTGGCGGAACCAGAGTTCTGTGGCCGCGCATTGCAGGACGAGTTGCGCGCCCAGGCCCCGCGTCTCGAATGCGGTCAGGAGCCCCGACAGCGCATTCCCGTCGAAAAGGTCGCGTTGCCGAAATCGTGACGAGTTGAACAGCGGCAGGATTTCGCTGCGCCAGACCGGCTTCAGCCATTCGGCGAGCGGGTGGGGGAAACCGCCCTTCTGTTTTCGCGCAAGAGTTCCCGCGGCCAGGTCGTGTTTCAAGGATTCGCGCAGGATGACCTTGAACTCACGGCCACGGATTTTTTCACGGAACGGCAGCGTGAACGCGAACTCCACGAGGCGATGATCGAGAAAGGGCAGGCGCAATTCCACCGAATGCCCCATGTAGATCGCGTCGCCGAAGTGCAGGAGATAGGGCAGCGCCAGCCTGGCGTGGTCCTGCCACAGCCGCCGCGTCAGCGGGTCGCCGAATGCGGGCGCTTCGCCGTCTGAGGCCACGACGCCATACGGCGGCACGCTGGCGAGCTGGTGGGACAGGAGACGCTTGGGCACGCCGGCCCGGCGTGCCCGGTGCACGGCAACGACCCAGTCGAGATATACATTTGCCTTGTGCGCGGCGGCGAGCGCGAGCAGCCGGAGCGACGGTGTGCAAGGCGCGCCGCGCCGGAACTGCGCCAGTTCGCTGCGCAGATACGCGCCTGCGTAGCGAACCTGGTAGCCCCCGAGCAGTTCGTCGGCGCCTTGCCCTTCCAGAAGTATCTTGGCACCGCCGGCCGATGCGACCTTGATCAGGGGCCAGCGCGCGAGCATCTGGCCCATGGCGACGGGCGCGTCCATGTGCCATGTGACCGCCGCCACGTCGTCGAGCAGGTTCCGCGGACTGCAATCGACCGGTGTGAGCGGGATTCCGGCGTGTTGGGCTGCCACGGCGGCATAACCGCTCTCGTCGCTGTGAAAGTCGGGAAAACGGGCGCTGTAGGCCTCGATCCGCCCCGGCGAGTGGCGCGCCGCCAGGACCGCGATGGCGGACGAATCCAGCCCGCCGCTCAGCAGCAGCCCCACCGGCACGTCGCCCCGCAGCCGGATTTTCACCGCGTCGGATATGAGCTCCCGAAACGTCTCGCGAGGCGCGCCGTAGTCGTAGCTTTCCGATTGGGTGCCGTAATCCCAGTAGCGCGATTCGACCGAATTCGTCTCGGTGACGATCAGGTTGTGGCCGGCCGGAAGCTGCTCGATCCCGGCAAACGGCGTTTGACGGCCCTCAAGCGGCGCGTCGGCGGCGAGCATGTGCCTGAAATAGCCCAGGTTGGGTTCCCTCGGGATCTCGCCGCTCGCCAGGATGGCCTTCGCTTCGGACGCGAAATAGAACGTGTTCGCCGTTCGCGCGATGAACAACGGCTTGATGCCGAACCTGTCCCGGGAACAGACCAGCTTGCGGTGCTGGTGATCCCAGATCGCATAGGCCCACATGCCGTTGAACCGGCTCGCGCAGGCTTCGCCCCATTCTTCGTAGGCGTGAAGGAGAACTTCCGTGTCGGTGCGGGAGCGGAACCGGTATCCCAGCGCCTTCAGTTCCTCGCGCAACTCGACGTAATTATGGATGGCGCCGTTGAAGACGACGAACACGTCGCCGGTGTCGTTCGCGATCGGTTGCCGCCCGGCCTCGCTCGGGTCGGTGATGATTAGGCGCCGGTTGGCGAGCAGGACGTTGGGCGTGACATCCGTTTCGGCCGCCTGCGTTACCTCCGTGCCGCCGCTCAGGCTGTTCGCATAAAGGTATCCGTAGTCGTCCGGACCGCGGTGCGTGAGGGTGGCGGCCATGCGCGCGAGGCGCCGGGAATCGCCGGCGACGGCCGTGTTCGGGCGCCAGAATCCGACAATGCCGCACATTACAGGCCGTTGAGTTGCTCAGGGATCATGACTCAACTCCTGAAGTCGGGCAGGCGGCGGACGTAGAGCGCGATGCCCAGCGTGATGGCGATCAGCGCCCCGCCGCAGACGTAGAAGCTGTTGGTCAGCCCGACGTGTTCGACGACGAAGCCCATGACCAGCGGCACGATGACCGACGCCGCGCGGTTCGACGTGGTGCGCAGGCCGACGGAGGTGCCCTGCACGCTGGAATCCACGGCGCGCGACAGGATGCCGAAGATCACCGGCTGGGTCAGGCCCTGGGCGAAGCCGCGCCCGAAGGTGGCGATGGCCAGCAGCACGAAGATGCCGCCCAGCACCGGCGTGATCGAGACGAAGGCGATCGAGGCGATGACGAAGCCGATCAGCACCCAGTGGGGCTTGAAGTATTTCTCCCACCATCCCGCCATCAGCGCGCCGGCCATGCCGGCGCCCTCGGAGATTCCGACCAGCAGCCCGATCACGGTGCCGAGGTAGCCGATGTCCTTCAGGTACACGATGTAGAACGAGGTCTGGATGCCGGTGGAGGAATTGCGCAGCACCGTCATCACCACGATGAAGGTGACGGCCGGGATCGCCATCAGGGAAAACGCATGGGCGTAGTCCCGCCAGTTGGGCAGGAGGTCGCGGAGCCGCGTGCGCTCCCGCGGCGTCGCTGGCGCCGCGCCGACCACGGCGGCTTGCGCGGCCGCTGCCGGGTCGTTCGCTTCGGGGACCTGCCGGAGCGCCAGCAGCACCAGTGCCCCCGCCACGCCGATGGAGCCGAAGGCGATCCACGGGCCCGTCAGGTCCCAGATCGCGCCGACGAGCACCGGGCCGAGCAGCGTGCCGAGCCGCGCGGCGACGGAGAAACGCGCGATCAGCCGGGTCTGGCCTTTGGTGAAGCGGACGATCAGCGACTGCGCGCCGATCCAGACCGTCGTCTGGGCCAGCCCGGTGATCAGTTGCAGCACGAGCACGCCGGCGAAGAACGGCAGCGCCGGATAGAGCGGGCAGGCGATCACCGTGGCCAGCGCATAGGCCATGGTCACGCGCCGCGTGCCGAGGCGGTCCATCAGCACGCCGCCGTGGATCGCGAGCAGGAACGGCATCAGCCCCGAGATGCCGACGGCGATGCCGATCTCGCTGGCCGAAAGCTGCAGGCTGATCGCCCACAGCGGTAGCGCCACCTTGAGCATCATGCCGACGCCGTTGCTGGCGAAGCCGACGGCGTAGGTGGCGTAGAGGGCGGCGGCCGGGACTTCGGATGCCGGCGGCGCCGACGGCGACGCGTCAGCCGCGCTCGGCGCTTCGGCCACGGGCATGTCCCCCTGTATCGTTCTTATCGTTCTTGTTACGGATCATTCCAGGAATCCCTTCACCCCCTCCACCGCCTCCTTCAGCCCCACCCTTGCCACCGGCACGCCGTCGGGGAAGGCGCGATGGAAGCGCGAGGGCAGGCCGCGGTCGAGCAGCACGAAGCAGCCGTGGTCGCCGGCGCGGCGGATGAGGCGCCCGAACGCCTGCTTGAGGCGCAGGCGCGTCAGCATCTCGTCATAGGCGCGGCCGCCGAAATGCGCCTTGCGCGCCCGGTGGATGATATCGGGGCGCGGCCACGGCGTGCGGTCGAAGACGATGAGGCGCAGCGAGCGCCCCGGCACGTCGACGCCGTCGCGCACCGCGTCGGTGCCGAGCAGGCACGAATTCTCGTCCTCGCGGAAGATGTCCACCAGGGTCGGCGTGTCCATGGCGTCCACGTGCTGGGCGTAGAGCGCGAGGCCGGAATCGTCGAGGGCCGGGGCGATCCTCTCGTGGGTCGCGCGCAGCCGGGCGATGGAGGTGAACAGGCCGAGGGCGCCGCCGCCCGCGGCGAGGAACAGGGCGCGATAGGCGCCGGCCACGGCGCCGGAATCGTCCTTGTCCACGTCGGTGACGATGAACACCCGCGCCTGGGTGGCGTAATCGAAGGGGGAGGGGTGGCGCGCACGCATCACCGGGCGGGGCAGGTGGCGGGCGCCGGTGCGCGCCTCGGCCGCGGCCCAGTCGGCCTCGACGTCGCCGGTGGAGTCGGTGAGCGTCGCCGAGGTCACCACCACGCCGTGGGCCTCGGCATAGACCGTGTCGGCGAGCGGCCGGGTCGGGTCGATCCAGTGGCGGTGCATGCCGACGTCCACCTCGCGCCCGCCAGCGCGCTCGATGCCGAACCAGTCGACGAAGTCGGCGGGGGTTTCTTCATTCAGCGCCGCCAGCATCGCCCGCCAGGCATTGAGCGGCCCCGCCGCCCGGTGCTCGATGGTGCGCACCGCGCCCTCGATGCGCAGGCGCGTGGCGGCGTCGAGGTCGTCGGCGCGGTCGTCCAGCAGGCGCGCGAGGCGCCGGGTGAGCCGGCCCAAAGGTTCCGTCATCGCGCGCAGGACGTAGTCGAGGTTGGCGGCGGCCTCGGCCACGCCGTCGCCCAGCGGCCGCGCCTCGGCCTCCAGCGTGTAGCCCGCCTCGGCGCCGCGCGCCCGGGCCAGCACCTGGGCGCGGACGCGGGCGAGGAACGCCTCCGTGCCGCCCTTCGGCGCCCCCTCGGCGATGCGGGTGAGCCAGCCGGCGCCCGGCAGCTTCTGCGCCGCGGCGACCGCCTCCTTGAGGGCGTCCTCGGCCTCGCCGTCCATCTCGGCGATGTCGCCGATGCGGCGCGCCAGCCCGCGGGCGCGGGAACGGCCGCGGTCCTCGGCCCCCGCCAGCCAGCGCCTCAGCTCCGACGCCTCCCACCCGGTCAGGTGGGCGGCGAAGGCGGAATCGGCGGCGGCAAACAGGTGATGGCCCTCGTCGAAGACGTAGCGCGTCGGCACGAAGGCGTCGTCAAGGCCGGCGAGCGCCGCCTGCGCCATCACCAGCGCGTGGTTGGCGACAACGATCTCGGCCCGCCGGGCGCGGCGCACGGTGCGCTCGATGAAGCACTTGTGGTAGTGCGGGCAGGCGGCGTAGATGCATTCGCCGCGGCGGTCCGCGAGGCCGATAGTGCGCGCCGCGCCGAGAATCTCGATCAGCCAGGCGGGAAAGTCGCCGCCGACCATGTCGCCGTCGCGCGACGCCACCGCCCAGCGCGCCATCAGGCCGAGCGCCACGCCCTCGCGCGGGTCGAGCCCGGCGCGGGTCACCGCATCCTCGAAATTCAGCAGGCACAGGTAGTTCTCGCGTCCCTTGCGCACCACGGCGAGGCGCGCCTTCATCACCGGGTCGGGGTAGAGGCGGTCGAGCTCCTGGTCGATCTGGCGCTGCAGGTTGCGGGTGAAGGTGGAGATCCACACCGCGCCCTTGTTCTTCTCGGCCCAGACGCTGGCCGGCGCGATATAGCCCAGCGTCTTG
>WHSO01000036.1 GCA_009380075.1 Alphaproteobacteria bacterium
CTGGTCAACGTCGCTGCCGGGCCCTCGCCCTCGGCCAGGGTGGCCGACAAGCCGATCGAGGACTGGACGCGCGAGATCGCGGTCAACCTCACCGGCTATTTCCTCATGTGCAAGTTCGCCATACCGGCGATGGCGGAGGCGGGCGGCGGCTCGATCGTCAACATCGCCTCCCAGCTCGGCCATATCGGCGTGCCCGGACGCGCCGCCTATTGCGCCTCCAAGGGCGGCATCCTGCAGCTCACCCGTGTCGTCGCCATCGACCACGCCGCCGACAACATCCGCTGCAATTCGATCTCGCCCGGCGCCATCGACACGCCGCGCTCGCTGTGGCGCTACGGCAGCCGCGAGGAGGCGCAGAAAATCCGTGGGCGCTACTACCTGCGTGGCACGCCCGGCACGGTGGACGAGATCGCTTACGGCGCGGTCTATCTCGCGTCGGACGAATCGAGCTTCACCACCGGCGCCGACCTCGTGATCGACGGCGGCTACCTCGCGTTCAAGGGAACGGTGGACGATCTCTAGGCCGTGACCTTCGCCTTGCTCTGATGGATAACCGTCATGCCCATCCCCCGACTTGGTCGGGGGATCATCCGGGGCATCCATTGGATTCCCCGCATGCGCGGGGAATGACGATATAGGGGGCGGCAGCTTTTTTGCCCGGGGCGGAAGATTTTGTTTGTTCTCTTTTTGTTCTCATGCTATGGTGCCGGGGTCGTATTCGATCGCCGATCACCCGGATGCTGGCCAGGCCGGGTAGCGGCCAAGGGTCCGACCCGGTAGCCTCCTGTCGGGGTTGCCGGCATCGGAAAGTGCGCGGGCGCTTCCCAGCCAGAGGGCTGCGACGCTTTTCCCCCTCCTTCCGGTACCATCTCGCGTCGCAGTGCGGCGGGAGGAAGGCCTGAAAGATGCTGGCGGGATTAAATGCTGCAAAACGGGCGAACGTCCCCCACAGCTCCCCCGGCCGGCCCCTTGCCTCCCAGGGATTCCAGACGCCGTAAGTGACGTTTCAGCGTCGACGCCCGCGCACACCTCCCGAGGTGTGCGAAGGTTTCCCCATGCCGGTCCGGCGGACGGACTCCGGAGACCCGCTCTCGCAACCCCGCATCCGGAGCGGTTTGTCTCGCATGGATTCCCCGCCTGCGCGGCCGGAGCCCGCTTCGCCGGAGCTTGAGTGAGGCGAGCCGCTTCGGCGCGGCGAAGGCCCGCCTGTGCTGGGAATGATGATCAGGGAGGCGGCAATTTGCCGGGGCATGACGGTATTGGGGCCGTCCACACAAGACGTTTCAGCGTGACGGCAACACGTGCGCTACGCCGTGACCTTGGTCTTACCGGCCAGCGTGCGGGCGAGGAACTCGAAGCTGCGCTCGCAGGACAGGTCGGTCGCGTCCTTCTGCGCCTTGGGCACGTCGGCGTCGGGCGCGATCTGGGCGAAGGAGTGGCCCATGCCCTCGTACCAGTGAAGCTCGCAGGTCTTGCCGCGTTGCTCGAGCGCCTTGAGGAAGGCCTCGATCTCGATCCTGGGGGTCGAGTGGTCGTCGGTGCCGACGTGGTACTGCAGCGGGCAATCGATCCCGTCGAGCTCGCGGTCGTCGGGGAACAGGCTGTGGTGATAGACGACGCCGGACTGGAAGGCGTCCGAGCGGCCCAGCGCCAGCAGCACCAGCCCGCCGCCCAAACAGAAGCCCATGATCCCGACGCTGCCCTTCGGCCCGACCCAGGGCAGGCTGCGCAGGAAGGCCGCCGCGCCGACGATGCGGTCGACCGCGGTATCGACGTCGAGCGCGTTCTTGGCCCGCAGCCGCTCGGCGTGGCTGTCCAGCGCCTCGCCCATGTAGTCGGGCGACAGCGCGACGAAGCCGGCGCGGGCGTAGCGCCGGGTGATCTCGCGCTGGACCCAGGTCATGCCGCCCATGCCCGACAGCAGCACGACGCCGGGCAGTCCGGTGCCGCGCGCCGGGCGGGCGAGGAATCCGTCGGTATAGACCCCGTTGGTGTCGTAGCCCGAGTGCATGGACAGGATCGTTGGGTCGTCGGACATGGCGGCGCCGGTGCTCCGTTTCGTTTCGTTGGTGGTGTCGCCCGCGGTGCCGCGGATCACTCGTAGACGCGATCGTCGTAGAACTCGGTGACGACGGTGTTGTTCTGGTGGTCGTTGCCGTAGATGCGGTTGCCCTTCAGGTCGGAGCGTTGCCACGGGCTGTCGGCGGCATCGACGACGCAGCCGATGCGCATGACCACCAGCGGCTCGTCGCCTTCGGTGCGGAAGCGGTAGTAGCAGCCGCGCGGCAGCATGATCCCTTCGTTGCGCCCGAGCACGACGGACTCGTCGTCGGGGCCGTAAAAGCGCGCGTTGCCCTGCATCACGATGAACGAATGGTCCTCGTTGGTGTGGTTGTGAATGGTGTTCTCGCCGCCTTCGGCATAGGTCTTGAGCGCGATCCACATGCGATCGGTGGACGCCAGCAGCGCCTCGGCCCGGCCTTTCTTCGGCAGTTTGGAGCGCATGCGGAACAGTTGCGGCTTGGTTGCCCAGTCGGAGGGACGGTGCTTTTGGATCTCGCGATCCAGCGCGCTCGACTGCGAGCCGATCGTTTCGCCGGTATCGCCGCTCGTTTCGGGTACGTAGATCTTCGTCGCCATGTCGGTTTCCTCCTCGTTGGATGCCGCGACCTGGGCATCCGTGTCGCATGCCCCGGACCGGCCGGTCCCTCCGGCGTTGTGGGGCGGTTGGAAAGCACTATAGAATTGCCGCGCGCCCCTGCCAACGCTGCCCGGAAGGACCGAAAACATGGCCGAAACGCCCTCTCTCGGCGGCTTTCCGACGACCCGGCCGGAGTTGATGGGGACCTTCGGCATGGTCTGCTCGTCCCACTGGCTTGCCTCCCAGGCCGGCATGGGGATGCTGGAGAACGGCGGCAACGCCTTCGACGCGGTCTGCGCCGCCGGCTTCGTCCTCCAGGTGGTGCAGCCGCACATGTGCGGGCCGCTCGGCGAGGTGCCGATCCTGTTCTCGCGCGAGGGCGGGCCGGTGACCGCGCTCGCCGGCCAGGGCCCGGCCCCCGCCGCGGCGACGGTGGAGGCCTTCCGCGCCGAGGAGTTCGATTCCATCCCCGGCACCGGCCTGATGGCGGCGACGGTGCCGGCGGCCTTCGATACCTGGATGACGCTGCTTGCCGATCACGGCACCCTGCCGCTCGCGGAAGTAATGGCGCCGGCGCTGGGCTACGCCGCCGACGGCTATCCGGTGCCGCCGATGGTGGCCGGCGCCATCGACGGCATGCACGACGTCTTCGTCACCGAATGGCGGACCTCGGCCGAGGCCTATCTGGTGGGCGGGAAGGCGCCGCGGCCGCGCAGCCTCTATCGCCTGCCGCTGCTGGCGGCGACCTACGCCCGCGTCATCGAGGAGGCGGAGTCCGGCGGCGGCTCGCGCGAGGCGGTGATCACCCGCGCGCGCGCCATCTGGCGCGAGGGCTTCGTCGCCGAGGCCATCGACCGCTTCTGCCGCGAGGCGCGCATCCTCGATTCGTCGGGCGCGCGCCACGGCGGGTTGCTCACCGGCGGCGACATGGCGAAATTCGCTGCGCCCTACGAGACGCCGCTGACCTACGACTACCACGGCCATACGCTGGCCAAATGCGGGCCGTGGAGCCAGGCGCCGGTCGCCCTGCAACAGCTCGCGCTGCTCAAGGGCTTCGATCTCTCCGCCATGGACCCCCTCGGCCCCGATTTCATCCACACGGTCATCGAATGCGCCAAGCTCGCTTTCGCCGACCGCGAGAAATTCTACGGCGATCCCGCCTTCGCCCGCGTGCCCATGGACGTGCTTCTGTCCGACGCCTACAACGACGCCCGCCGACGCCTCGTCGGGCCCGAGGCGTCGTTCGAGCTGCTCCCGGGCGACGTGCCCGGCTTCGGCGCGAGCCGCATCCTCACCGGCGACGGCACCGGCGGCGTGTCGGGGGCGATCGCCGCATCGGGCGGGACGCCCGCCTCCAAAAATGCCGCGCGGAGCGCGGCCGGCATGGGCGAGCCCGGCCGCGTCCTCGACGCGCTCGACAAGGGCGTGCGCTCGGACACCGTGCATATCGACGTGGTGGACCGCTTCGGCAACATCGTCGCGGCGACGCCGTCGGGCGCCTGGCTGCAGAGCTCCCCGGCCGTGCCCGGCCTCGGCTTCCCTCTCGGCACGCGGGCGCAGATGTTCTGGCTCGACGAGACGCATCCGTCCGGCCTCGCGCCCGGCAAGCGCCCGCGCACGACGCTGTCGCCGTCCTTTGCGCTGCGCGACGGCAGGCCCTACATGGCCTTCGGCACGCCGGGCGGCGACATGCAGGACCAGTGGCCGCTCTTCTGCTTCCTGCGCCACGTCCATTTCGGCCTCAACCTGCAGGAGGCGATCGACCTGCCGCTGTTCGAGACCCTGCATTTCCCCAACTCGTTCTGGCCGCGCGACGCCTGTCCCGGCCATCTCGGCCTCGAAGGCGGCACCCCGCCCGCGACGGTGAAGGAACTGCGCCGCCGCGGCCACGCCGTCGAGGAGAGCCCGCGCTGGACCATGGGCCGGGTGCTGATGGCGTCGAGCCGGGACGGCATCCTGCGCGCCGGCGCCACCTCGCGCTTCATGCAGTCCTATGCGGTCGGGCGGTAGGGGGGCGAGTCCGGCACGCTGAATCGTTTTACAGACTCGTCATCGCCCGGTTTATCCGGGCGATCCATGGATGCCCCGGACAAGCCGGGGCATGACGACTTATTTTTTATGACGTGATTGCGAACTCCCGCCGTTCAGCCTTCCTTCTTCTTTTTCTTCTTTTTCTTGCCACCGGCGCGCTGCTGGGCGGCGGCCTTCTTGGCGTCGATGGCGCCCAGCACCTTGAGGCGCAGGTCCTCGTTCACGTCGACGAGCTCGGCGACGAGCTTCTGCAGGTCCTCGCCGGTCATCGGATCGATGTCGGCGCGCTGCTTCTTCGCTTCCGCCATGAACTTGGCGTCCTTCAGCGTCGCCTCGAACGCGACGCGCAGCGCCTTGACCCGGTCGGCGGGCACGCCCTGGGCGACGGCGATGGGCCGGCCGACGACGACCGCCTTGGACACGTAGGTGAGGATCGCCGTTTCCTCCGGCGTCTTGCCGAGGTCCTTGAGCAGCGCCACGTCGGGCAGCGCCGGATCCTTCTCCAGCCCGACCTGGATCAGCGGGCGGATCAGCTTCTTCGCGACCAGTTGCGGCGTGGCCGAAACCCAGCTCGCCCACGGGTTGGTGCCGCGCCCTTCGAGCTCGCCCTTTTCCATGGCGAAGTTGATCTCGGTGCCGGATTCGTAGCCGTAGATGATCTTGAGCCTGGTGCCGAGCACGTTGTTGTAGACGGCGGGCAACTGGATCGAGGCGGACCCCGCGCCGGTGCCGCCGATGACCACGGTCTGCTTCTTCAGGTCCTCGACACTCTTCGCCTTGGACGTGTGCCAGACGACGAAAACCTGGTTCGACTTCGACATGTTGCCGATCCAGTTGAACGCCTTCATGTCGGCCTGCAGCTTGTTGGTGAGCTTGAGGCCCTGGATCATCGGCAGCGCCTGGCTGACGATGGTCAAAATCGAACCATCGCGCGGCGCCACCTTGGCGACGTAGTTTGCCGACTTGAGGCCGCCGCCGCCCGGCATGTTGACGTTGACCGCGCTCGGGTTGCCGGGGATGTGCCGGGGCATGTGCCGCATCAGCAGGCGGGCGTAGAGGTCGTAGCCCCCGCCCGCGGCCGTGCGGATGATCATCTTGACCTGCTTGCCCTTGTAGAAATCGGCGACCGGGTCGGCCGCGGCGGGCGAGGGCAGGAAAACCGGGACCAGCGCGAGCGCCAGCGCCGGCGCGACAAGAAGTGAACGGGAACCCGTCTTCATCGTTTCGTCTCCCAGAAGGCGCGGATCATGCGCCGTTGCGGTTGCGGCTGCGCCGCCGGGATGGCGCCGCGCCCGTCTTGTTGTGGGGCGATACTATCGTTCCGGCGCGGGCAGGGGAAGCGCCGCGGGCCACAGGTGAACGGCGGTTTCCCGAAGCGGGGCCAATTTACGTTTCGTCATCGCCCGGTTTATCCGGGCGATCCATGGATGCCCCGGACGTGAAGCTTGTCCTTGGGCCGCGCTCCGCGCAGTCCCGAGGGCCGGGGGATGACGTTTCAGCGCCTGGACAACACGCACTACGTATCCAGCGTCTCCTTGGCGAACAGGGTCTCGGGCTCGTAGGGCGAGTCGATCAGGCCCTGGTCGTGGGAATACATGATGAAGCGCTCGAGGTTCTTGCGGTTGCGCTTGAACCCGTTTTCCCACGGATCGCGGACGAAGAGGTTGCGCTCCTCCTCGAAGTAGTGACGTCCCCAGGCGAGGCGCGCCCAGTTGGGATCCTCGTAGTAGGTCTCGGCAATGTCCTTGGCGCTGTTGAACATGTCGTAGACCGCCTTCGCCACCCAGGGATTCTTGTCCACCACTTCCTGGCGGATGGCGATGACGTGCATGATCGGGAAGTCGCCGACCTTCTCGAAGTAGTCGAGTTCCTCGGCCTTGCTGTCGGCGAACAGACGGCGCGCCGCCGTCTTGCCCGATACCACCGAGTGCGGCGGGTGGGGCAGGAAGAAGGCGTCGATCTCCTTGTTTTCGAGGGCGCGGCCGAGGTCCTGCCGGTCGCCGATATAGTCGAGCTTGACCCCCGGCTTGGTCTTGAACTTCACCTTTTCCTCGGTGGTCAGGATCCAGTGGATCGTCTCCCACGGCACGTCGTAATGGAACTTCATGTCGCCCTTGGCCAGCAGCGACAGCGTCGTCTGGAACGACGACAGCGCCACCTTCTTGCCGACCAGGTCCTTCGGGTGCCAGTAGTTCGATTGGGGGTGCACCCACATCTGGCTCTGGCTGAACAGGCGGCGCGGGAAGACCGGGATTCCGGCGATGGGCATGCCGCGCCCCTTGGCCATGAGGAAGGTGGACATGGAAAACTCGGCGACGTCGAAATCGCCCTTGAGCATCCGCCCGTGGCGGTCGGTGCCATCGCGCAGCGTCACGCTCTGGCCGACCTGCATGACTTTGAGCTCGATCCCGTCGGGAACCTTCACCGTGTTGTCGAAGAACGGAAAATGGCGGTCGTACCGTTCGATCCCGATGGTGAGCCCGAGTTTGCCGGAGGCCGACGTCGTCTTCGTCCTGCCGACAGCCGCGGCATTTTTCCTTTTGCTGGCGGTGGAGACCTTCTTCCTCTTGCTCGCCGCGGAGGCTTTCTTCCTGGCCACGGAGGTTTTCTTCCTCTTGCGCGCCGCGGGGGCTTTCTTCCTTTTGCTGGCGGCGGAGGCCTTTTTCTTCTTGCTGGCGGCGGAGGCCTTTTTCTTGGTGCGTGTCTTGACGTTGCGGGCCATGGCTCGGTGCCTCCCTTACGGCGATTTGAACCCCGCTTGAGCGCGGGCGGCCTAGGATAGCGCCATCGAACAGCGAGGAACAGGTCCCTGCGGGCGCGCTGCCCGCGATTGACCCCGTCCGCCCGCTGCGCTTGAATGGCGCGCTTTCAAGAAAGACCCGCCCGCGACGACGCGAGGCCGAGACGGGATTCCCGAGGGAGAAACAGCGTATGAAACTGAAGGACAAGGTCGCCATTGTCACCGGCGCCGGACGCAACATCGGCGAGGCGGTGTCCCATACCTTCGCGCGCGAAGGCGCGGCGGTCGCCGTGGTCGACCTCGACAAGTCCCGCGCCGAGACCGTCGCCGCCGACATCAAGAAGGAAGGCGGCAAGGCCGCCGCCTTCGTCGTCAACGTCGCCGACGAAGCCCAGGTCCAGAAGCTCATGAAGGACGTCGTCGCCGCCTTCGGGCGCATCGACGTCCTCGTCAACAACGTCGCCATTTCCGACAACAGGCACATCCTCGAAATCACCAAGGACGAATGGGACAAGGTGATCGCCGTGACGCTGACCGCGCCGTTCCTGATGGGCAAATATGCCGCCCAGCAGATGGTCGCCCAGGGCGGGGGCGGGAACATCCTCAATGTCGCCTCGACCTCGGGCTGGCGCGGGCGGCACCGGGCGCTCGCCTATACCTCGGCCAAGGGCGGCGTCATCAACCTGACCCGCTCGATGGCGGTGCAGCTCGCGCCCCACAGGATCCGGGTCAATTCGATATCGCCCAACAAGATCGGCTCTCCCGTCGGCAAGGCGGATTTCGATCCCACCCGTCCGGTGGTCAACCTCGCCGGGCGTACCGGCGTGCCCGAGGACATGGCCAAGGCGGTCCTGTTCATGGTGTCCGACGATTCCGACTTCGTCTGGGGCGAGAACCTGTTCCTCGACGGCGGCACCATGGCCATGGAAGTCACCTGATACCGACCGTCGGTCGCCGCCCCAGACGGGCTGTTTTCCTTGCCCTTTGGCCCTGTCCTCCCTATTGAGGGCGTGAAAGGACCACCTCCGCCCGCATGCGCATCTTTCATCTCAGCGACGACCTGCCCGCCGACGCCCGCGGCGCGGTGCTCGCCATCGGCAATTTCGACGGCGTCCATATCGGCCATCGGCGCGTCATCGCCGAAACCCGCGATATCGCCCGCGGTCTCGGCGTACCCTCGGCGGTCCTGACCTTCGAGCCCCATCCCCGGCGCCTGTTCACGCCCGAGGCGCCGCCGTTCCGCCTGTCGTCGCTGGACGTCAAGGCGCGGGTGCTCGACGGGCTGGGCGTCGATCTCCTCTTCGTCGCCGCCTTCGACCGCGCCTTCGCGGCGATTCCGGCGGTCGCCTTCATCGACGACATGCTTCTCGCGCGGCTGGGCGTGCGCCACGTCGTCGTCGGCGACGACTTCCGCTTCGGCCACCGCCGCCAGGGCGACATCGGGCTGCTCCGGGCCCGCGCGCAGGCCGCCGGATTCGGCCTCAGCCCGGCGCCCACGGTGCTGGACGCGGCCGGGGCGGCGGTCTCGTCCAACACCATCCGTGCCGCGCTGGCAACGGGGGATACCACGGCGGCAGAAGGGCTCCTCGGCCGGCCATGGGAAGTGGACGGTACCGTGGTGCACGGTGATGCGCGTGGGCGTGCCCTCGGCTTCCCTACCGCCAACCTCGACATCGACGACTACCTCCACCCGGCGCGGGGCATCTACGCGGTGCGGGTGGGGATCGCGGGCGCGGCGGGCACGCGCTGGCACGACGGCGCGGCGTCGTTCGGGCTCCGGCCCCAGTTCGACGGCACCGAGGCGCGGCTCGAGGTCCATCTCCTCGATTTCGACGGCGATCTTTACGGCGCGACCTTGCGGGTGGTGTTCCACGCGTACCTGCGGGGCGAGGAGCGCTTCGCCGATGTCGATGCCTTGGTCGCCCAGATCCGCCGGGACGTGGAGGAGGCCCGCCGGGTGCTGGCGGCCGTGCCTTCACCCGGGGACCGGCCCGCGGGCCGGGGTTGACCGGCAATGGTTGACTTGGGGCGCCGCTTCGGCTTTCCATGCGCCGTCCCGTCATCCCAACCCCCGTGGTGACCGCCCTTTGGCCCGCCGATCATGAGCGCCGACTACAAATCCTCCGTCTTCCTGCCGAAGGCCAACTTCCCGATGAAGGCGGGCCTGCCGGAACGCGAGCCCGAATGGCTGGCGCGGTGGGAGAGGATCGGCCTGTGGCGGCGCCTGCGGGAGCAGTCGAAGGGGCGGGAGAAATTCATCCTCCACGACGGCCCGCCCTACGCCAACGGCAACATCCACATCGGCCACGCCCTCAACAAGATCCTCAAGGACGTGATCAACCGCACCCGGCAGATGCAGGCCTATGACGCCAACTACGTGCCGGGCTGGGACTGCCACGGCCTGCCCATCGAATGGAAGATCGAGGAACGCTACCGCGAGGCGGGCAAGGACAAGGACCAGGTGCCGGTCATCGACTTCCGCGCCGAATGCCGCGCCTTCGCCACCGAATGGATCGACGTGCAGCGCGAGGAGTTCAAGCGCCTCGGCGTCCTCGGCGACTGGGACAACCCCTACACGACGATGACCTTCGACGCCGAGGCGGCGATCATCGCCGAGCTCGGCAAGTTCGTGGTCAACGGCGGGCTGTTCCGCGGCTTCAAGCCGGTGATGTGGTCGGTGGTCGAGAAGACCTCCCTGGCCGAGGCCGAGGTCGAATACGATGACCATACGTCGAACACGGTCTGGGTGCGCTTCCCGGTCGTTGCCTCGCCGCGCAAGGAGCTGCAGGGCGCTTCGGTCGTCATCTGGACGACGACGCCGTGGACGTTGCCGGCCAACCGCGCTGTCGCCTTCGGCGCCGACATCGATTACGTCGTGCTTAGGGTCGGCGCGGCGGGCGAAGGTTCGCTCGCGCGCAAGGGTGAAAGCCTTGTCTGTGCCGAGGCGCTCGTCGCCGAGCTTGTGGAGACGGCCGCCATCACCGCGCACGAGATCACGGCCCGGCTCAAGGGCCGCGAACTGGACAGCACGGTGCTTGCCCATCCCCTGCGCGGCTGGGAACCGGCCGGTCGCGGCTACGATTTCGACGTGCCGCTGGTGGAAGGCCACCATGTCACCACCGACACCGGTACCGGCTTCGTCCATATCGCGCCCAGTCACGGTGCCGACGACTTCGAGATCGGCCAGAAGTTCGGCCTCGACACGCCGGAAACCGTGGGGCCCGACGGCCTCTACACCGGCCGGGTCCCCGGATTCGTGGGGCTGCACGTGTTCAAGGCGGACAAGCCGGTGTGGGAGGCGATCGTGTCGCGCGGCAACCTGCTGGCGCGCGGGACGCTGGTACATTCCTATCCCCATTCCTGGCGGTCGAAAGCACCGCTGATCTTCCGGGCGACGCCCCAGTGGTTCATCTCCATGGACACCAACGAGCTCCGCCGCAAGGCGCTCGCCGCCATCGATGCGACCCGCTTCGTGCCGGCCCAGAGCCGCAACCGCATCCGTTCCATGGTCGAGGACCGGCCCGACTGGTGCGTTTCGCGCCAGCGCGCCTGGGGCGTGCCGATCACCGTCTTCGTCTCGAAGCAGTCGGGCGAACCCCTGCGCGACCCCAGGGTCATGGCCCGCATCGTCGAGGCGGCGAAGGTAGGCGGTGCCGATGTCTGGTTTACCGCCGATGCGTCGCGCTTCCTCACGCCCGAATACGATCCGGCGCATTACGAGAAGGTGACGGACATCCTCGACGTCTGGTTCGATTCAGGCTCGACCCATGCCTTCGTGCTGGAAACGCGGCCGGACTTGGGCTCGCCCGCCGACCTCTACCTCGAAGGCTCGGACCAGCACCGCGGCTGGTTCCAATCGTCGCTGCTCGAATCCTGCGGCACCCGCGGCCGCGCGCCCTACGGCGCCGTGCTGACTCACGGCTTCATCAACGACGAGCAGGGCCGCAAGATGTCGAAGTCCCTCGGCAACGTCACCGCGCCGCAGGAGGTTTGCGACAGGTACGGCGCCGAATCCTGCGCCTGTGGGTGGTGGGCTCGGACTACACCGAGGACCTGCGCGTCGGGCCCGAGATCATCCGCCACCAGGTCGATACCTACCGTCGCCTGCGCAACACGCTCCGCTACCTGATCGGGGCTCTCGACGGTTTCACCGAGGCCGAGCGCGTCGGCATCGACGCCATGCCCGAGCTGGAGCGCTGGGTGCTCAACCGTCTCCATGACCTTGACCGCCTGCTGCAACAGGCGGCCGACGGCTACGACTTCCAGCGGTTCTACTCGGCTTTGCACAATTTCTGCGCCGTCGATCTCTCGGCCTTCTACTTCGACATCCGCAAGGACGTGCTCTACTGCGACGCGCCGTCGAGCGCGCGCCGCCGCGCCGCGCGGACGGTGATGGACAACCTGTTTATGTGCCTGACGGCGTGGCTCGCGCCCGCCATCTGCTTCACCGCGGAAGAGGCCTGGCTCGCCCGCTTCCCGTCGGACGACGACAGCGTGCACCTGCGCACCTTCCCCGAGGTTCCCGCCGACTGGCGCGACGAGACGCTCAACGCGCGCTGGCAGGTGCTGCGCGACGTGCGCCGCGTGGTCACTGGCGCGCTCGAGATCGAGCGGGCGGAGAAGCGCATCGGCTCGTCGCTGCAGGCGCGCCCGGTGGTGCACCTGCCGCAGGACATGCTGGCCGTGTTCGCGGCGGCGAAGGAGGGCGGCCTCGAGGCGGCGGAACTGTTCATCACCTCAGGCGCGACGCTGACCACGGCGCCGGCGCCCGCCGGTGCCTTCAGGCTCGCCGACGTGCCGGGCGTCGCCGTGGTTCCCGGGCGCGCGGCGGGGGAGAAGTGCGGACGCTGCTGGCGCGTGCTTGAAGAGGTCGGCCGGGGCGAGCCCAGGGACCTGTGCCTGCGTTGCGCCGACGTGATCTCGGCGGCGGGGGCCTGATCGTGGCGGTGCTGGGCGACCTGGCGATGCTGCCGGGCCGGCGCGGGCCGCTGGCGCTGGCGGCGCTGGTCCTGGCGGCGGACCAGATATCCAAGTGGTGGATCATCAACCAGGTCATGGCGACGCCCCGGGTGATCGAGGTCACGCCGTTCTTCAACATCGTCATGGTCTGGAACCGGGGAGTCACCTTCGGCATGCTCGGCATGGGCGGGGAAGCCATGCGCTGGCTGCTGGCGGCGGCGTCGCTGGCGATCGTCGCGGTCCTGCTGGTCTGGCTGGGGCGGACCGGCCGCAGGCTGTCGGGACTGGCCATCGGGGCGGTCATCGGTGGGGCGCTGGGCAATGTCGCGGACCGGGTGTTCTTGGGAAAAGTGGCGGATTTCCTCGATTTTCACCTGATGGGTTGGCACTGGCCCGCGTTCAACCTGGCGGATTCCGCCATCGTTTGCGGAGTTGCCCTGATTGTGTTCGATTCCTTCAGGGATGAATCGAACTAATTGCACTATTTATTTAGGGTAACTAGATTATTAAACTACCGCGCGGCCCGGATGGGATCGCTGGGACAGGATATGAATCGTTACATCATTACAGGAATACGCCTTTCCGCCGTGCTTGCCGTGGTGCTTGCACTCGGCGCCTGCACGTCGGTGCGCGAAACCCTCGGCCTCGAGCAGAATCCGCCCGACGAGTTCCAGGTGACCGTGCGCGCGCCGCTCTCCATGCCCGATGATTTCGGGCTGAGGGCGCCGCGGCCCGGTGCCACGCCCGTGCAGGAAGAATCCCTGCGCGACCGTACCCGCCAGATCGTCCTCGACACGTCCGGTGCGAAAAAGGCCCGGCCGGCGAAGGAACTGGACATCAAGGGTGTGCCCCCGGCCGAGGCCGCGCTCCTGCGCAAGCTCGGCGCGGACGAAGTCGATCCCAGCATCCGTCAGGTGGTGGAGCGGGAAACGACGGCGCTGGAAATAGAGGGCAAGAGCTTCGTCGAAGGCCTGATGTTCTGGAAGAAGAAAGAAGCGCCCGCCAAGGTGGTCGATCCGGTGGCGGAACGCCGGCGCATCCAGGGAAATGTGGCGCTCGGCAAGGACGCGACCGTCGGCCTCACGCCGGAGATCGAGCGCAAGAAATCGGGCGGCCTGCTACGGGGGCTGTTCTAGCCGCGCCCGGCCCGGGCTGCGCGCCGCCCCCGCGCCGTCAAATTGCCACAGTAGGCGCGTAACCCATTCCCGGCGCCGCGGATCGGCGTTGACCCCGAAGCGGGAGACATCGCGACATGGTGTTGCCATCGGTGATTTTTGGAGGCGTCCGCCGCGCGCCTCTGCGGACCAGGCTCGCGCGGATCCTGGCCGGCGTCGTCCTTGGCGGGACACTCGCCGCCACGGCCGTGCCGGCCGGCGCGGCCGTGTTCTCACCCAGGACCTTCACGCTGGCCAACGGCCTCCAGGTCGTAGTGCTGGAGAATCATCGCCTTCCGGTGGTGCGCCACATGGTCTTCTACCGGGTCGGGGCCGCCGACGATCCTCCGGGCAAGTCAGGCCTTGCGCATTACCTCGAACACCTGATGTTCAAGGGCACCAGCACCATTGCGCCCAGCGAATTTTCCAAGATCGTCGCGCGCAACGGCGGGCGGGAGAACGCCTTCACCTCGGCCGACACCACGGCCTATTACCAGACCGTGGCCAAGGACCGGCTCGAGCTGATGATGCGCATCGAATCCGATCGCATGGCCAACCTCGTTATCCTTCCCAAGGAGGCGGTGCCCGAACTGCAGGTGGTGATCGAGGAACGCCGCTCGCGGGTGGACAACCGTCCCGCCGCTCAACTCGACGAGCACGTCGCCGCGGCGCTGTACATGAATCACCCGTACAAGACGCCGATTATCGGCTGGCAGCACGAGGTCGAGAAGCTGTCGGTCGACGACGCGGTCGCCTTCTACAAGCATCATTACGCGCCCAACAACGCGATCCTCATCGTCGCCGGGGACGTTACGATCGATGAAATCCGCCCCCTGGCCGAAAAGTACTACGGCAGGATTCCCGCCAATCCCGCGATCAAGCCGCGGGACCGGCTGCAGGAGCCGCCCCAGCGGGCCGCCCGTCGGGTGTCCATGCGCTCCGACCGGGTGCGCGAGCCGCGCATCTCGCGCGATTACCTGGCGCCCTCCCATACCACCGGCGAAACCCGCCATGGCTACGCCCTCGAAGTGCTGAGTACGATCATCGGCGGCGGCACGACGTCGCGCCTCTATCGCCACCTGGTGATCGAAAAGGCGCTCGCGCACGGCGCCGGGGCCTATTACGACGGCGACCTCTTCGGTCCCGCCACCTTCGGCTTCAGCGTGCGCCCGCGCACCGGCGTCGGCCTTGAGGCGATCGAGGCGGCGCTCGACGACGAAATCCGGACCCTCCTCGCCAACGGCGTCAGCGCCGACGAGCTCGCTGCCGCCAAGAAGCGCCTGCTCGCCAGCGCCGTCTTCGCCCGCGACAGCCTGCGCCGGGGCGCCATCTCCATCGGCGTCGCGCTGACCACCGGGCGCACCATCGCCGACGTCGAGGAATGGCCCGACCGCATCGAGGCGGTGACGCGCGATCAGGTGCTCGCCGCCGCCCGTCACGTGCTGAAGCCGGAACGCTCGGTCACGGCGCTCCTGTTGCCGGAGAAGGCGGCAGCGCCGCCCGACGACGCGCCGCGCGAGCGGCCCCGCACCAGCCGCACCCCGTCGGAGAGCACGCGATGACCGCATGGACCCGCCGTTTCCTGGGCCGTACGGGCATTGCCGCGGCGTCCGTGCGGATGGCCCTGGTCGCCGGCCTGGTCGCCGCGGCGCTGTCCGTTGCCGCACCCGCCCGCGCCATCGAGATCAAGCCGGTGACCAGCCCGAAGGGCATCACTGCCTGGCTCATCACCGACAGGTCGGTGCCTCTGGTTTCGCTGCAGTTCGCCTTCCGCGGCGGTTCGGCGCTCGACCCCAAGGGCAAGGAGGGGCTCGCCGAGATGGCCTCCGGGCTGCTCGACGAAGGCGCCGGGCCCTATGCCTCGGCCCGGTTCCAGAAGGAGCTCGAGGAAAACTCGATCACGCTCCGGTTCAACGCGTCCCTCGATTCCTTCGGCGGCAGCCTGCGCGCGCTGAACGAGAACCGGGACCAGGCCGTCGACCTGCTGCGGCTGGCGCTCACCCAGCCGCGCTTCGATCCCGAACCGCTGGCCCGCGTCAAGGGGCAGATGCTCGCCCAGGTCGAGCGCGAGGCCGAACGCGCCCGCAACGTCGCCGACCAGGTCTGGCACCGGACCGCCTTCGGCGACCACCCCTACGCGCGGGACGTCGACGGCACCCGACGGACCATCCCGACCATCACCGCCGACGATCTCCGCGGCTTCGTGAAGCGCCGCTTCGGCCGCGACAACCTGGTCATCGGCGTCGTCGGCGACATCTCCGAGGGCGAGCTGGTGAAACTCCTCGACCGGGCTTTCGGCGACCTCCCGGAAAAGGCCGCGCCCTGGACCCTTCCGCAGGCGCGCGTCGCGGGTGCGGGCAAGGTGGTGGTGGTCAACCGCCAGATCCCGCAAACCGTCGTCCAGTTCGGCCAGGCCGGCATCGGCATCACCGATCCCGATTTCTACGCCGCCACGGTGATGAACTACATCATGGGCGGCGGCGGGCTGACCTCGCGGCTGGCGGACGAGGTCCGCGAAAAGCGCGGCCTCGCCTATTCGATCTACACCCAACTCGTGACCTACGACCACGGCGGCGTGCTGATGGGATGGGTCGCGACCCGCAACACCCGTATCAAGGAGACCCTCGACCTGGTGCGCGCCGAATGGACGCGCATGGGGCGGGAACCCGTGTTTCGGGAAGAACTCGACGACGCCAGGGCCTACCTGACCGGCTCCTATTTCACCCGGCTCAATTCCACGGCGCGGATCGCCGGCCTTCTCGTCGGTATCCAGCTCGACAATCTCGGCATCGACTACCTGACCCGGCGCAACAAGCTGATCGAGGCGGTTACCGCCGCCGACATCCAGCGCGTCGCCCGGCGCCTGCTGAAGCCCGAGGCACTGACCGTGGTGCTGGTGGGCAAGCCCGAGGGCATCACCGCGACGCCATAACCGGCGCCCTTACGGGCGATCTGCCGACGGCGATGCATTACATCCGTACATCCGTAAACCGTCGGGCGTTTCACCGTTTTTTGCCGAACGGCAGGAGCATAGGAACCCGTGCCCTGTAGTCGGCGTAGGAATTTCCCAGCGCCGCCAGCAAATCGCGCTCCTCGAGCTGCAGGGCGATCAGGATGTAGGCGGTTGTGACGGCCGCAAACAGCAGGTGTCCCACGGTCATTGTGGGGATCGCCCAGAACGCGATGATGAAGCCCACCATGATCGGGTGGCGCACGAACCTGTAGAAGCCGGGCTGCTTGAAATCGGGCGGCGGCGGCTCCTTGCCCTTCAGGTTCTCATAGACCTGGGTCAATCCAAACAGATGGAAATGGCCGATCATGAACGTCGACAACAGGACGATCAGCCAGCCCAGCGCAAACAGCCCCCAGAGCACCCAGACGCCGACCGCGTTTTCCACCGACCACACGATGGTATTGATCGGCTGCCACTGCCAGTACAGAAGCACCAGGACGACATTGGTGCTCAGCACGAAGGTGCTGCGTTCCACCGACTTCGGAATGAATTGCGTCCACCACCGCTTGAATGCCGGCCGTGCCATGACGCTGTGCTGCACGGCGAAAAGCGCCATGAGGGCGATGTTGATTGCGATGGCCGTGCCGGTGCCTGCCGAGGACGGGCCGTCCACCGACTTGGGCACCAGAAGATTGCCGATGAAACCGATCGCGTAAAGGAATGTGCCGAGAAAAAACGCGTAAGCGACCGCGCCGTAAACCAGCGTCAGGATACGTCCCATGACAACCTCCCCCTCGTTGTCATACGCGTTTGTGCTGATACCGGATCATATCCCGCACGGGCCGGGTGGCAAGCGATTGCTTGCGCGCCGCTTTTTGTGAACCGTGCCCGGGCGATGGCCCGGAGACGCGTGGGGTGGTAAGTTGGACCCCTACCCGTTCCATGTTCCACGTCCTCGCCGGGGTCCATCCGTGCCGTATACCCAGTCCATCGAAAACTGCCTCGCCGCGCGCATCGGCGCCGGCGGCGTCTCCGACACCGAATTTGCCGAGGCGCTCGCGCCGCTCGAGTCCTCGCTCACGCGTCTCCGCCGCGCCCGCGACGACGGCAGCCTGCCGCACCTCGTCATCCCCGCACGTACCGACGATCTCGCCGCCGTCGGCAGCGTCGCGGTCAAGCTGCGGACCTGTTCCGACGTGGTGGTGCTCGGCACCGGCGGCTCCAGCCTCGGCGGGCTGACCCTGGCGGCGGTGGCGCGCGATCCCGCCGCGTCGCGCCTGCACTTCCTCGACAACGTCGATCCCGACGGCTTCGACGGCGCCCTCTCGGCACTCAACCCGGCGCGCACCGCGGCGCTGATCGTGTCCAAGTCCGGCACCACGGCGGAGACCCTGGCCCAGGCCCTGGTGCTGCTGCCGTGGCTGGAGAAAGGCGGTGCGCCCAGGGACCGCGCCTTCGTCATTTCCGATCCGGCCCGGCCCGGTGCGGCGCCGACGCCGCTCGCCCGTCTCGCCGCCCATTACCACCTCGCCGTCCACGATCACGAGCCCGGCATCGGCGGGCGCTTCGCCGCGCTGACCAACGTTGGGCTGATCCCCGCCGCCGTGGCCGGCCTCGATCCGGCGATGGTGCGCAAGGGCGCCGGCGCCGCGCTGGCTATGAGCCTCGACGTGAGCGTCGCCGCCGATTCGCCGGCCGCCGCCGGCGCCGCGCTCGCCTTCGCGCTCAACCGCCACAAGGGCGTCGGCCAGAGCGTGCTGATGCCCTACATCGACCGCTTCGGTCCCTTGGGCCTGTGGTACCGCCAGCTCTGGGCCGAAAGCCTCGGCAAGGCGGGGCAGGGGACGACACCGGTGGCAGCCCGCGGCACCGTGGACCAGCACAGCCAGTTGCAGCTCTGGCTCGACGGGCCCGCCGACAAGATGTTCACCCTGATCCTCGGCGACGCGGCGGGCACCGGCGCGCGCCTCGATACCGCGCCGGCGGGGCGCGCGGGCCTCGAATACCTCGACGGGCGCACCATGGGTGACCTGCTCGCGGCCGAGCAGGAAGCGACCGCCGACACGCTGGTCCGCGCCGGGCGGCCGACCCGCGTGATCCGCGTGGCGCAGGCCGACGGCGAATCCGTGGGTGCCCTGATGATGCATTTCATGCTGGAGACCATCCTCGCCGCCGACCTCTTCGGGGTCGATCCCTTCGACCAGCCCGCGGTCGAGGACGGCAAGCGGCTGGCGCGTGAGCGCCTGGCCGCGATAAAGCCGCAGGGATGACGGAGACGCCGCCGTGACTATCCGCGTCCTTCCCGAGGGCCTGGTCAACCGCATCGCCGCCGGCGAGGTGGTCGAACGCCCGGCCGCCGCGGTCAAGGAGCTGGTGGAAAACGCACTCGACGCCGGTGCCACCCGCATCGACGTCACCCTGCGCGACGGCGGCAAGAGTTTCATCGCCGTCACCGACGACGGCGGCGGCATGGGCCGTGACGACCTCGCGCTGGCCATCACCCGGCACGCGACCTCCAAGCTCGGCGACGACGACCTGACCCGCATCGCGACGCTGGGCTTCCGCGGCGAGGCGCTGCCCTCCATCGGCGCCGTGGCGCGGCTCGCCATCACCTCGCGCCCGTCGCAGGCCGGGCGAAGCGGCGAGGCCCATGCCATCGAGGTCGAGGGCGGCCGCGTCACAGGCCCGCGCCCGGCGGCGTTGGCGCGCGGCACGCGGGTCGAGGTGCGCGACCTGTTCTTCGCCACCCCGGCGCGGCTCAAGTTCCTCAAGGCCGACCGTACCGAGCTCGCCCACGTGCTCGACGCCGTGACCCGCCTCGCTATGGCGCATCCGGACGTGGCGTTCTCGGTATCCGACGACACCGATGAAAAGCTCGCGGTCGCCGCCGCAGGGCCGGACCTGTTCGCGGCGCGCCGCCGGCGCCTTGGCGATATCATGGGGCGCGACTTCACCGACAACGCGCTGGACATCGAGGCGGCGCGCGACGGTCTCCGCCTCACCGGCCTCGCCGGGCTGCCCACCGCGTCGCGGCGCACCGCCGACCGCCAATATCTTTTCGTCAACGGCCGCCCGGTGCGCGACCGGCTGCTCCAGGGGGCGGTGCGCGGCGCCTACCAGGACGTGCTGGCGCGCGACCGTAACGCCGCGGTGGCGCTGTTCCTCGACGCCGATCCCGCGCTGGTCGACGTCAACGTCCATCCGGCCAAGACCGAGGTGCGCTTCCAGGACGCCGGCCTCGTCCGCGGGCTGATCGTCGGTGCCCTCCGCCACGCGCTCGCCGGCGCTGGCGTGCGCGCTGCGACGACGGTCAGCGCGGCGGCGCTCGGCGCCTTCCGTCCCGGCAGCAGCAGCGGAACCGGCGCGCCGGGGACGGCCTGGCGCCCGCGCGGGCTGCACGAAGAGACCGCCGCCTTCCAGGCGCCGCTGCCCGGGCAGGAACGGCGTGACGATGCCGGGCCGGGCTTCGCCGGGTTTGCCCCCGCCGCGCCCGCGGCGGAAGCGGGGGCGCCGCCGGTGCAGGACTTCCCGCTCGGCGCCGCGCGGGCGCAATTGTTCGACACCTACATCGTCGCCGAGACGGCGGATGGCATGGTTATTGTCGACCAGCACGCCGCCCACGAGCGCCTGGTCTACGAGCGCATCAAGGCGGCGCTGGCCGGGAAGGGCGTTGCGCGCCAGATCCTGCTGATCCCCGAGGTGGTGGAGATGGAACCGCGGGCTGCCGAACGGCTGCTCGCCCGCGCCGACGAGCTGGCGGCGCTGGGCCTCCTGATCGAGCCCTTCGGCACCGGCGCCGTCGTCCTGCGCGAGAGCCCGGCGCTGCTGGGCGAGGTGGCGGCGGCGCGGCTGCTCAACGACCTCGCCGACGAATTCACCGAGCTCGACCACGGCCACGCGCTGACCGAACGGCTGGAGACCATCTGCGCCACCATGGCCTGCCATTCCTCGGTCCGCGCCGGCCGCCGGCTGAATGCGCAGGAGATGAACGCGCTCCTGCGCGAGATGGAGGCCACCCCCAACGCCGCCCAGTGCGGCCATGGGCGGCCGACCTTCGTCGCACTCGGCCGCGCCGACATCGAACGCCTGTTCGGGCGGCGGTAAGCCGGTCAGGCGGCGGCCGTTCCCTCGAACCGCATGAGGACGAAGCGCGCGGCGCCGAACGTGCGTTCCTCGATCGCCGCGAACCCCGCGGGCGGGGCGAAATCCTCCTTGGTGCCGACCTCGATGATCACCAGCGCGCCGGGCGCGATCCAGCCCTTGGCCGCCAGCGCCATCAGCGCCTTGGCACCGAGCTTGAGCCCGTAGGGCGGGTCGAGGAAGACGAGATCGTGGGCGGCTTCGGCCGTGCGCGGGCGCACCGCGTCCATGCGCAGCACGTGCGCCGCCTCGCGCTCGCCGAGCGCCTTTGCGTTGGTGCGGGCCGCCTCCAGCGCGTCCTCGTTGAGGTCGAGCAGCGTCGCCGACGCCGCGCCCCGCGACAGCGCCTCGAAGGTGAAGGCGCCGGTGCCGGCAAAGGCCTCGAGCACCCTGGCGCCGTCGAGGACCGAGCCGCCGTCCGTACCGAAGCCGCCGTGGGCGAGGATGTTGAACAGCCCCTCGCGAGCGCGCGCCGCGGTGGGGCGGGTGCTGCGGCCGCGCGGCGCCTTGAGGACGCGTCCCCTATGACGGCCCGCGACGATTCGCATGGCTGCCTCGCGCGCTCTTGCCGCCGGGCGGCCGTCCGCCGGATGGGCGGCCCTTTCCGTGCCCGTGCCGCGGCGGGCGCGGCCTCGCCCGTGCCGTGCCGGTGGGCGGCGGCTCCTTCCCTTCATCGCCCATCAGGTGGCCGCATTGTTCGAGCAGAACCTTGCGCGGCACTTCCTCGATGTCGCCGGGTGCCAGGCTGCCGAGCTGGAACGGCCCGAAGGCAACGCGGATGAGGCGGCTCACCGTCAGGCCGAGATGGGCGAGGATCTTGCGCACCTCGCGGTTCTTGCCCTCGCGGATGCCGATGTCGAGCCAGGCGTTGGCGCCGGTGCGGCTGTCGAGCTTCGCCTCGACCGGACCGTAGTCGATTCCCTCCAGCGTGATGCCGCGCGCGAGGCGCGCCAGCGCCGCCGCCTCCACCGGTCCATAGGCGCGCACCCGGTAGCGCCGCATCCATCCCGTTGCCGGCAGCTCCAGCGCATGGGCGAGCTCGCCGTCGTTGGTCAGCAGCAGCAGGCCCTCGGTGTTGAAGTCGAGCCGCCCGACCGTGATCAGCCGCGGCAGGCCCGGCGGCAGGTCATCGAAGATGGTGGGCCGGCCCTCGGGGTCGCGCGCCGTGGTGATGCGGCCCTTGACCTTGTGCAGGCGGAACAGCCGCGCGCGCTCCGGCGTCGACAGCGCTTCGCCGTCGACGGCGATGACGTCCGACGGCGTGACGTTGAGCGCCGGGCTGGTGATCGTCGTGCCGTTGACGGCGACGCGGCCCGCCGCGATCAGCTTCTCCGCGTCGCGGCGGGAACAGACGCCGGCCCGCGCGATGCGCTTGGCGACGCGTTCGCCCTCGGGCCGCGCCGGTGCCGGTGCGTCGGTGATGCCCATGTCTCCCATGTCAGGCCGCCGCACTCCCGGCGCAGGCGGCGATGAAGGCCGCCAGCAGCTTGCGGTCGCCGGTGTCGATGAGGAATTCCGGGTGCCACTCGACCCCGATGCAGAACGGCCGGGACGGATCCTCGATACCCTCGATCACGCCGTCGGGCGCGCGGGCGTTGACGACGATGCCCGGGCCGACCTTCCTGACCGCCTGGTGGTGAGCCGAGTTGACCGCCATGCGCGCGGTGCCGACGATGGCCGCGAGCCGCGTGCCGGGCACGATCTCGACCTCGTGGCCGGCCTGGTCGCGCGGGTTGGGCTGCTCGTGCTGCAGGGCGCCGGGCACCGCGTCGGGGATGTGCTGGATCAGGGTGCCGCCGAGGACGACATTGAGCAGTTGTTCCCCGCCGCAGATGCCAAGCACCGGCTTGCCCGCCGCCAGCGCCGCGCGGGTGACGGTGAGCTCGAAATCGGTGCGCCCCGGCTTGAGGCTGACGGCTTCGTGGCGATCTGTATCGCCGAACAGGGCGGGGTCGACGTCGAAGGCGCCGCCGGTGACGATGAGCCCGTCGATGCGCGCCACCATCTCGGGCACGAGAGCGGTTTCGTGCGGCAGCGCCAGCGGCAGGCCGCCCGCCTCGGCGACCGAGGCGCAGTAGTTCTGGCGCAGGGCGTACCAGGGAAATTTGGAATACCCCCCCGGCGCCTCGAGGTCGAGGGTAAGGCCGACGACCGGCCGGGGGATGGGGGTCGCGTTCATGGCGCGCAGAGTAGGGCCGTTGCCCCTTGCAACGCAATCGCTTCCCGGGCCACTCTCCGGCCCATGACACGCCCCCGCGGGCGCGCCGGCGGGCGCGCCGGAACCCGTCCCGACCCCATGGCCCTCGCTCTGGCGCTGGCGCGGCGCGCGGCGGTGCGCGGGGAGGTTCCGGTCGGCGCCGTCGTCGTCGACGGGCGTACGGGCGAGGTGCTGGTCCGGCGCCACAACCGCACCCGGCTGGACACCGATCCCACCGCGCATGCGGAGATTCTGGCGATCCGCGCGGCGGCGAAGAAGGCCGGCGCGGCGCGCCTCGCCCATTGCGATCTTTACGTGACGCTGGAGCCCTGCCCCATGTGCGCCCAGGCGATCAGCTTCGCCCGCCTGCGCCGGCTCTATTTCGGCGCCTCGGACCCCAAGGGTGGGGGCGTCGAGCACGGCCCGCGGATCTTTTCGCAGAAGACCTGCTTCCACGCGCCCGAGGTGATCGGCGGCCTGCGCGAACGGGAGTGCGGGGAGCTGCTGAAGGAGTTCTTCCGGGAGAGGCGGTGAAACTCGGACTTCCGAAGGATTGAATCGATTTGTTGATTCGTCATCGCCCGGTTTATCCGGGCGATCCACCTTCCTTCGCCCGCCGACCCGTCCTCCGCAGCAGCGGCGCTCTTGCCTTCGCGAAGCCGGAGCCTCGCTTCGGCGAAGCAAGGGCCGCTGCGGAGGGTGGAAGCGGGCTTTGCGAAGGCGGGTGGATGCCCCGGACGTGAAGCTTGTCCTTGGGCCGCGCTTCGCGCGGGCCCGAGGGCCGGGGCATGACGGCCCGGGGGGTGGCGCGAATCAGCGCTAGTCCCCGTCCAGTTCCGGGTAGTGGCGGAAGATACCGTCCTCGTTGAACGGGATGCGGCGGTCCGATGCCAGGTAGGCCTTGATCCGCGGCCGCGCCGCGATGCGGTCGTGCAGTGCCGCGATGCGGGGGTGGTCCCGGTCGAGCCGCGCCATGGCGCGCGGAAACGCGTAGCGCAGTCCCTCCACCACCTGGAACAGCGACAGGTCGGCGTAGCTGCGCGTGCGCCCGCTGAGGTAATCGCCCTTCGCCCGGTTGCGCGCCAGCACGTCTTCGAAATAGCCGAGAAACTTCGGCAGCCGTTCGGCGCGGAAGTCGGCGGCGCGGCGCAGCGATTCGGGCTTCTGATTCTCGTAATAGAAATTGGCGCCGAGCGGATGATGCACGTCGTGGGCTTCCAGCACTAGGTCGGCGAGGGTCAGTTGCAGTTGATGCACCCACAGCCGGCCGGCTTCGCCTTTCGGCGCAAGTCCCTCGCGCGGGCCGAGGTAGAGCAGGATATTGGCGGTCTGGGCGACGACCAGCTTGCCCGATTTGAGGAACGGCGGTGCGAACGGAGGATGCGTTACTTTCCGGTCGTCGAGGAAACGGGTCAGCGCCGTCCTATCCTCGCGCCCGACATCGCGATAGCGCGCGCCCGCGTCCTCGAGGGCGAGGCGCACGAACTCGCCCCGTCCCTGAATCCCCGGCCAGTAGTAGAGCTCATAGGTCATGGCGCGGCCTCCATGTGTTGCGACATGCTGCCGACAATATCGCTTGCCCGGGCAAACCCGACGCGTCCGTCACACCGCCCTGAACCCGATGTCCCTCCGGCAGAAGCCCCCCGGCCAGTCGATGCAGTCGACGGCCCGGTAGGCCTTCGCCTGCGCCTCGCGAATCGTCGGCGCCCGCGCGGTGACGTTGAGGACGCGCCCGCCGGCGGCGACCAGCCTGCCGTCCTGCATCGCCGTGCCGGCGTGGAAGACGGTGACGCCGTCGATTCCTTCCGCCTTTTCGATGCCCCGGATCTCCGTCCCCGACGCGTAGGAGCCGGGATAGCCCCTCGCCGCCATGACGACGGTGAGCGCCGCGTCGTCGTGCCAGCGCAGGTCGAAGTGCCGGAGCCCGCCGTCCGCCGCGGCGATAAGCCCGGGCAGGAGGTCGGACTTGAGCCGCGCCATCAGCACCTGGCATTCGGGGTCGCCGAAGCGCACGTTGTATTCGATCAGCTTCGGCCCCGAATCGGTGATCATCAGCCCGGCGTAGAGCACGCCGCTGTAGGGACATCCCATGTCCTTCATTGCCCTGAGGGTCGGCTCGATGATCTCGTCCATGATCCGCCCGGCCACGGCCCCGGTCACGATAGGGGCGGGGGAATAGGCGCCCATGCCGCCGGTGTTGGGGCCGGTGTCGCCGTCGCCCACGCGCTTGTGGTCCTGGGCCGAGGCCAGCGGCAGCGCGGTGTCGCCGTCCACCAGGGCGAAGAAGCTCGCCTCCTCGCCGTGCAGCCATTCCTCCATCACCACCTCGGCCCCGGCGGCGCCGAAACTCGCGCCTTCCAGCATGTCGCGCAGCGCAGCCTCGGCCTGGTCGTTGGTCTCGGCCATGATCACGCCCTTGCCGGCGGCGAGACCGTCGGCCTTGATCACGACGGGCGCGCCAGTGCGCGCGAGTTCGGCCCGCGCGGCGCCGAGGTCGGAAAAGCGCGCATAGGCCGCGGTCGGAATCCCGTACCGGGCGCAGATGTCCTTGGTGAAGCCCTTGGAGCCTTCGAGCCGCGCCGCGGCGGCGGTGGGCCCGAAGGCGAGGGTACCGTCCTCGTTCAGGGCATCGACCAGCCCGGCGCAGAGCGGCGCCTCGGGCCCGACGACGACGAGGTCGATGGCATTGTCGCGGGCGAAGGCGCGGATGGCGGGGATGTCGTCGGCCCTTATGGGGACGCAATCGGCGTCTTGCGCGATGCCGGCGTTGCCCGGGGCGCAGTAGAGCGCATCGGTCAGCGACGAGGCCAGCAGCGCCCAGCACAGCGCATGTTCCCTCCCGCCCGAGCCGATCACCAGTATCCGCATGCCGATTCCCCCGAACTCCGGAACGTCCTTGGCCCGATTCGACGGGTCTTGTAACATCTTTACCCGACCTTCGAGAGGGATTCATGGCCGAACTTCCGCTTTCGCCGCAAGGGCAGGCCGCCGGCGTCAACCTGCCCGTTTTGACGGTCACGGAAATCGCCTTCGCCATCAAGCGGACGATCGAGGGTGCCTTCGGCCGCGTGCGCGTGCGCGGCGAAATCTCGGGCCTGCGCCGCCCCGGCTCGGGCCATATCTACCTCGACCTCAAGGACGCCGACGCAGTGATCGCCAGCGTGTGCTGGCGTGGCACGGCCGGGCGCCTCTCGGTGCGGCCCGAGGACGGGATGGAGGTGATCGTCACCGGGCGGATCACCACCTACGGGCCGCAGTCGAAATACCAGCTCATCATCGAGGACATGGAGCTCGCCGGCGAAGGCGCGCTGCTCAAGCTGATCGAGGAGCGGAAGAAAAAGCTCGCCGCCGAAGGCCTGTTCGACGCCGACCGCAAGCGCCCGCTGCCGTTCCTGCCGGACGTCATCGGCGTCGTCACCTCGCCCACGGGCGCGGTGATCCGCGACATCCTGCACCGGCTGGCCGACCGCTTTCCCCGCCACGTGCTGATCTGGCCGGCGCTGGTGCAGGGCAAGGGAGCGGCGGAGCAGGTGGCGGCGGGGATCGAGGGATTCAACCGCCTCGCTCCCGGCGGCGCGGTGCCGCGGCCCGATGTGATCATCGTCGCGCGCGGTGGCGGATCGCTCGAGGACCTCATGGCCTTCAACGAGGAAGTGGTGGTGCGGGCCGCCGCGGCGTCCCGCATCCCGCTCATCTCCGCCGTCGGGCACGAAACCGACGTGACCCTGATCGACTTCGCCGCCGATGTCCGCGCGCCGACGCCGACGGCGGCGGCGGAAATGGCGGTGCCGGTGCGCATGGAGCTTCTCGCCTCGGTGCGCGAGGACGGCGCCCGCCTGACCGCGGCGATGACGCGCCGCGTGGTCGAGGCGCGCGACCGCATCGCCCAGCTCTGGCGCATCGCCGGCAATCCCCGGCGGCTGGTCGAGGATTCGGCCCAGCGCCTCGACGATCGGGCCGAACGCCTGACCCAGGCGATGGCGGGCCTCGTCGCCGAACGCGACGGACGCTACCGCACGGCGGCGGCGGGCCTGCGCCCGCGCGCGCTGGCGCTGACCATCGCCCACGGGCGCGAGCGGGTGCGCCTGGCGGCGCGCGGGCTCGTCCGCGAGGGCGCCCGCGCGCTGGACGACGGGGCGAAGAGGCTCGGCCAGCTCACCCAGTTGCTTGCCAGCTATTCCTACGAAAGCGTGCTGGCGCGCGGCTTCGCCGTGGTGCGCGATGGCGACGGACGGGCCATCATGGCGAAGGCGGCGACCCATCCCGGCCAGGCGGTGGACATCGCCTTCCATGATGGTGCGGTCCCCGCCGTGGTCGGCGGACGGACGACGTCGTCCGCGCCACGCCCGCGCGCACGGCGCAGAGGCGATGGGGACGGCGGGTCCCAGGGGAGCCTCCTGTGAAGTGGACCAAGCGCGACTTCCTCATCCTCCTCGCCCTGGTGCTGGCGCTGGCGCTGCTCGGCCGGCCGAAGGAGGCTGCGCCATCGGAGATGTTCGCCCTCGACGGGCAACTGGTGCAGGGCGGCCTCGTCACCGGGCGGGTCGCGCCGGGGGCGAAGGTGACGCTCGACGGCGCGCCGGTGCGCGTGCGTCCTGACGGGCGGTTCCTCATCGGCTTCGGCCGTGACGCCAAGCCCGTCGCGGAACTGGTGGTGGAAGGGACGGGCGGCGCCCGGATGGTGAAGGCCCTCGCGGTCAAGAAACGCCGGTACCGGATCCAGCGCATCGACGGCCTGCCGCCGAAGATGGTGACACCGCCGCCCGCGGTGCTTGTCCGCATCAAGGCCGAGAACGCGAAGATCAGGGCGGCGCGCCTCGTCGACAGCGACAGCCCGATGTTCGATACCGGCTTCATCTGGCCCGCCCGGGGGCGCATCTCCGGCGTCTACGGCAGCCAGCGCATCCTCAACGGCGAGCCGCGGCGGCCCCATTACGGCATCGATATCGCGGCGCCGGTCGGCACGCCCATCGTCGCCACCGCCGACGGGATCGTCCGCATCGCCGAGCGCGATCTCTACTACACAGGCGGCACGGTGCTGATCGACCACGGCTACGGCCTCAACAGCGTCTATTCGCACCTGCACAGCGTGGCCGTGAAGGCGGGCGACCGGGTGAAGCAGGGGGCCGTGATCGGCACGCTGGGTGGCACCGGACGGGCTACGGGCCCGCATCTCGACTGGCGGGTGAACCTGTTCCTGACCCGTCTCGATCCGGCGCTGCTGGTGCCGCCGATGGCGGAGTGACGCCGAGCACCCGGGCCACCGCCGCCGCGTCGGTGAACACCGCCTCGATCTCCACGACCTCAATGTCGATCCGGTCCCGCGGCGCGAGCCGGATCGCATCCTTGGCAGTGGTGACCAGTTGCGCGTCCCCCGCCGCCAGCGCGTCTGCATGCAGCGCGGCGACGTCGCGCATCGTATAGGGGTAATGGTCGGCGAAGGCGCGGAAACCGGTCATCTCGACGCCGATATCCTTGAGGGTCGTGCGGAATTTCTCGGGGATGCCGATGCCGCAGAAGGCGAACACCTTGTGGTGGGACAGGCGCCGCGCGTCTTCCGTGGGCTCCAGCCGGGCGTCGAGCACCGGAAGCGCCGGCCGCAGGCGTGCCGCCATCGCTCCAACGCCCCGGCGGTCGGGGGCGACGACAATCAGCGCGTCGGCGCGGGCGAGCCCGCCGGCCACGTCTTCGCGCAGGGGTCCCGCCGGAATGACGCGGCCGTTGCCGAAGCCGGTGCCGCCGTCGGCGACCAACAGCGCGATATCTTTGCGAAGGCGCGGGTCCTGGAAACCGTCATCGAGGACGACGCAATCGGCCCCCGCCTCGGCGGCGGCTTGCGCGCCCCGTACGCGGTCGTGCGCCAGCCAGGTCGGCGCGACGCGCGCGAGCAGCAGAGCCTCGTCCCCGACCTCGGCCGCGGCATGCCGTTCGGCGTCGATGCGGAGCGGTCCGGCGACGCGGCCGCCGTAGCCGCGGGTGAGGACATGTGGTGTGCGTCCGGCTGCGGTGAGCAACTTTGCTACGGCGATGGCGACGGGGGTCTTGCCGCTGCCGCCGGCGGTCAGGTTGCCGACACAGATGACGGGGACGGGGGCCTTCACGGGTCGGGTCCAGGCGCGCTCGGCGCGTCCCGCCAGGGCGTAGAGGCAGCCTGCCGGGGCCAGTAGCCGCGGCCACGGCCCGGCGGCTTCCTCGCGCCAGAACTCAGGCGTTCTCACGTCCGGAACCGCGGGTGGAGGCGGCGGTGCTGCGTCCGCCCCGCCCGTGCGCGGCGATCCCGGCCAGCGAAGGCTCGAGCTGGCCCAGCACCGCATCGAGGATACCGTCCTTGGCGGTGGCGATGCTTTGTGCGGTGTTGGAAACCTCGCGGCGCAGCGCCGCGTCGGTGAGCAGGCGTTCGAGCGCCTTGACCAGTTCCTCGGCGTCGGCAACCTCGTGGGCGGCACCCCTAGCCGCCATCTCCGCGACGATGGCGCGGAAGTTCTCCATGTGCGGGCCGTGCAGTACGGCGGCACCGAGGCGCGCCGGCTCGAGCAGGTTCTGGCCGCCGTGGGGGATCAGCGAGCCGCCGATGAAGGCGACGAGGCTGGCGCGGTAGAACAGGCCGAGCTCGCCCAGGGTATCGGCGATGTAGATGTCGGTGGCGGCGGTCACCGGGTCGTTGGCCTCGCGCCGGGCAACACGGAAGCCGAGGCCGCGCAGCTTCTGCGTGATCGACGGCCCGCGCTCCGGATGGCGCGGCACGATCACGGTCAGCAGCCCGGGGACTGCCGGTGCGACCCGACGATGGGCATAAGCGCAGATTTCCTCCTCGCCCTCGTGGGTCGAGGACGCGACCCAGATCTGGCGGCCTGCGGCCATGTTCTGGAAGGCACGGAGCGCGCGCGCGTCGTGGGGCAGCGGCCCAGCGGCGAACTTGAGATTGCCGGGGCTGGTCACCGGATCGGCGCCGAGCGCGCGCAGGCGCTCGGCCTCGGCGTCGTTCTGGGCCATGACCAGGGAGAAGCCGCGCATGAGTCGCGCGCCGAAGCCGGGCATGCGCTGCCAGCGCGCGAACGACCGTGCCGACATGCGCGCATTCAGCAGGACCATGGGGATGCCGCGCGCTTGGGTTTCCAGCACAAGGTTGGGCCACAGTTCCGACTCCACCCACATGGCCGCGTCAGGGCGCCAGTGGTCGAGGAACCGGTTGACCCAGGCCATGCGGTCCACCGGCACGAACTGGTGGATGGCGCGGTCGGGCAGGCGGTCGGCAAGCAGCCGCGCCGAGGTCACGGTGCCGGTGGTGACCAGGATGTGCAGCGCGGGATAGCGCTGCAGCAGCCGTTCGATCAGGCGCTGCACCGACAGCGCCTCGCCGATGGAGGCGGCGTGCACCCAGACGAGCGGCCCGGCCGGGCGGGGCAGGCCGGGATGGCCCCGGCGCTCGCCGATGCGAATGCGGTCCTCGCGGCCGCGGGCGCGCCGGCGCGCCAGCAGCAGGTTGATCAGCGGGCCGCCGAGCGTGGTGATCCCGGCGTAGAGGCTGCCACCGAGCCCGCGCCGCGCCCTCGTCCTGCCGCGCGCCGCCATGTCAGCGTCCCCCACCGGCAGCCGCAGTGCCGCCTTCACCTGATGTAGCCGCGCCGGCCTCGCCCTCGAACTGGATGCGATAGAGCCGGGAATAGGCGCCGCCGCGGGCCATCAGTTCGGCGTGGGTGCCGCGTTCGGCGACGCGGCCGCCGTCGAGGTAGTAGATCAGGTCGGCGCCGGTCACGGTCGACAGGCGGTGCGCGATGACCAGCGAGGTGCGCCCCTCCATCAGCCGTTCGAGCCCGGCCTGGACCAGCCGTTCCGATTCGCTGTCGAGTGCGCTGGTGGCCTCGTCGAGCAGCAGGATCGGCGCGTTCTTCAGCAGCGCCCGGGCGATGGCGATGCGCTGGCGCTGGCCGCCGGAAAGGCTGAGGCCGCGCTCGCCGAGCACCGTGTCGAATCCCCCGGGCAGCGCCTCGATGAAGTCGCGCGCCGCCGCGATCTCGGCCGCGCGCACGATGTCCGCGCGCGACGCATCCGGCCGCCCGTAGGCGATGTTGGCGGCGACCGTGTCGTTGAACAGGCAGATTTCCTGGCTGACCAGCGCGATCTGTGCGCGCAGCGACTTCAGCGTCACGTCGCGCACGTCGGTGCCGTCGATCCGCACCGCGCCCTCGGTCACGTCGAAGAAGCGCGGGATGAGGTTGAGCAGCGTCGATTTTCCGCCGCCCGACGGGCCGACCAGCGCCACGCGCCGGCCCGCGGGCACGTCGAGGCTGATGCCCGTCACCGCCGTCGTGCCCGGCTCGTAGCTGAAGGTCGCATTGTCGAAGGCGATGCGGCCGTCGCGGACGCGGAGCTCGTGCGCGTCGGCGCGGTTGGTGATGTCGGGGGCGATGTCGAGAACGGTGAAGATGCGCTGGGCCGCGGCGAGGCCCTCCTGCAGGTTGGCGTTCATGGCGGCGAGGCGCTTCATCGGCTCGTAGGCCAGCAGCAGCGCGGTCATGAACGACATCAGGTCGCCCGCGGTGCGCGCGCCGGCGATCACCTGCCAGCCGCCGTAAAGGATGACGATGAGCAGCGCGATGCCGCCCAGCGTCTCCATGATCGGATGGGCCGAGGCGCGGGTGATCCCCGCCTTGAGATGGAGGCGGAAGATCGAGTCGGCGGCCTTGCGGGCGCGTTCGCTCTCGTAGGCTTCCATGCCGTAGGCCTTGACGTGGCGCGCGCCGGCGAAGGTTTCCTCGAGCAGCGTCGACAGCCGCCCCCATTCGACCTGGGTATTGGCGGAGACTCGGCGCATGCGCCGGCCGATCTTGACGATGGGCACCACCGCGAGCGGAAACACGAAGAACGCGCAAGCCGCGAGAATCCAGTCGCGCTCGAACATCACGCCGATGAGGAACACCAGCGTGATCAGGTCCTTGCCCAGCCCGATGACGACGTGGCTGGCGGCGCCGCGCAGCAGGTTGACGTCGTTGGTGAAGCGCGAGATCAGGCTGCCGGTATGGTTCTTCTGGAAATAGGCGAGGTCGGCGCCCATCAGGTGGGTGAACATGCGGATTTGCATGTCGGCGATGACGCGCTGGCCGACGAAGGTCATCAGCGCCGTCTGGCCGAAGGTGGCGAGCCCCTTGACCACGAAGATGACGAGGATGGCGACGGAGACCATCACCAGCATGTCGCGGTCGCGATTGACAAACACGTCGTCGATCACCGGCTTCATGACATAGGCGATGGCGGCGGTGGAGACGGCGACCAGCACCATGCAGGCCAGCGCCGCCAGGAGGCGGCCCCTGTAGCGCCCCATGTGCTCGCGCCACAGCCGGACGAGCAGCCGGCGGCTCGGCAGGTCAAGCGTCGCGCGGGACAGGGCGGGTGCGGTCAAGCCTTTGGAATCCCGATAATTTGCGGGCCGTTCATGGGGCGGACCATAGCACGGCGGCGAATCCCGCCGCCAGCCTTCCGCGCTTGCCCGCGAAGGCGGCCTATTTGCCGGCGACCGTCATCGCTTCGATGCGGAGCGCCGGGGCGTCCATGCCCGAGCGGAACACGAGGTCAGAGGCCGCGGTCAGGCCGCGGTACATGTCCTTGAGGTTGGAGGCGATGGTGATCTCACTCACCGGGTAGGCGACCTCACCGTTCTCGATCCAGAAGCCGGCGGCCCCCTGGGAATAGTCGCCGGTGACGCCGTTGACGCCCATGCCCATGAGCTCCGTCACCAGCAGGCCCTGGTGGATGTCGGCGATCAGCTCGGCGAAGGACTGCGGGCCCGGTTCCATGTAGAAATTGGTCGGCGACGGCGACGGCGGCGACGAGGTGCCGCGCGACGCGTGGCCGGTGGTGGCGAGGCCGAGCTGGCGGGCCGACGCGGAATCGAGCAGCCAGGTCGTCAGCACGCCCCCGTCGATGATCGCCCGGCGGCTGTTGGCGACGCCTTCGCCGTCGAACGGCTTGGAGCGCAGGCCGCGTCGGCGGTGCGGATCGTCGACGATGGTGACGGACGACGGGAACAGTGCCGTGCCCATGGCGCCCTTGAGGAAGCTGGTGCCGCGCGCGATGGACGGCCCCGCGATCGCCCCGGCAAGCGCGCGCAACAGCCGCCCGGCGAGGCGGTTCTCGAACACCACCGGCACCCTGGCGGTCGCCGCCTTGCGTGGATTGAGGCGGCGCACGGCGCGTTCGCCGGCGTTGCGGCCGATCGCCGCGGCATCGGCGAGGCCGTCGGCATGGGTGGCGGCGGTGAAGTCGTAGTCGGTCTGCATGGCGGTGCCGGTGCCGGCGATGACCGAGGTCGAGGCGCCGTAGTGGGTCCCCGCGTAGGCGCCGCGAAACCCGCCCGAGGTGGCGAGCGCCACGTGGCTGCGCGACCAGCCGGCCTCGGCCCCTTCCGAATTGGTCACGCCCTTGACCGCGCGGGCCGCGTCCTCGGCTTTGGCGGCCTGATCCTGCAGCCATTCGGGGGTGGGCTCGCCCGCCGCGGCGATGTCGAGGTCGGGAATGGTCTTTGCCAGCGTCCCCTCGTCGGCGAGTCCGCACCACGGGTCCTCCGACGCAGCCCGGGCCATGGCGACGGCCTGCTCGCACAGCCGCGCGAGGCCGTCCTCCGAGAGGTCGGTGGAGGAGGCCATGGCCTGGCGCTTGC
>WHSO01000082.1 GCA_009380075.1 Alphaproteobacteria bacterium
CTCGGCCCGCCACCATGGCGTAGACCGTCTCAGGCACCGTACTGTGCGCAGCAAGCGCAACCACGTCCCGGCTGGGCAGCCCTTTGGCGATGGAAATCCAGCTCTTGCCCGCGTCGACGCTCTTAAGCGCTCCCAGTCCAGCCCCGGCGACATACAATGCTTCAGGTGCGCCCGCCGAAACCGCCACGGAGGTAATTCGGGTTCCGTCCGGTGGCGGACTCAACGGCACCTTTCTCCACTGCTTGCCGCCGTCCTCGCTTCGGTATAAAGCCCGCCCATCGGACTTGTACAAGGCCCCGGTCTTCTGGGCGTAGGCCAAGGCGCCCGACGGTGGTGCCGCCGTAGATTTACCATCAGCGGCATGTGCGGATTGCATGCCGGTCAGCATCGCCGCCACGGCAAGGGACGCGGCGAGGTGACGGATCGGCCTCGGAACGATTACGGACATTCGGTTCACCTGCTCTGGGTTGGAGGCTGCGTGGGCGATGTCTGCGCGATCTGATGTTCCTGCATAACCAGCGCCATGGCGACGGTGACGTTCCTCCGGCCGCGATGGTGCAGCACAGGCGCTTTCGACGACGGCGACGCTGGAGCGTTTGCAGGAGCTAGGACCATCTCGTCAGAACCAGCTCCGAATCCTGTCCCAGAGGCTCTGCTCCGGGTGGCCCTCGGGGCTGTGTTCGTTTGCGAGTCCGTTGATGTAGGTCACGAGGCTCGCCGGCTCGAACTTGAGACCGTAAAAATTCGCGCGCCAACGGCCGTTCTTGTTGATCACGTGGGTGACGACCGAATGGACCTGGAGTCCCTCCTCCGTTGCCGTGAACTTGTGGCCAAATCGCTTTACCAGCTCGCGGGTAGCTTCGGGGTTATCCGGGCCGCTGGTGAGGAAGACCCAATTCCGCGGGGAGAGCCCGTGGGCGGGGCCATAGGCCTTGAGAACCTCGGGCGTGTCCTTCACCGGGTCGGTGGTAATGGTGACGAACTGCACCTGGTCCCGCGTGGGCGTCGCGTTCGCCATCTCCTGAATCCTTCCGATGAGATCCGCGTGAAGCGGGCACTCCGTGGGGCAACTCGCGTAGATGAAGTGCAGGACGACCACCTTGCCCCGGAAATCGGCCAGGCTGACCGGCCGCCCGTCGGGATCGTTGAGTGAGAAACTCGGTGCGTCCTTGTCGAGCGGCTGGAAGTACTTTTCCCGTTTGGTGAGATCGCCTTCGAGCTGTTTCATCGAGTGTGCCATGGCCGGGACCGTCGTAAAGGTGGTCAGCGCCAGGACCAGGGCGGTTAGGGTGAATCGCTTCATGTGGTGCTCCAATCCAGACGCCCGGCTTGGGCGATTGTCCGCTTCTCAGAGAAAGCTGCGACAGTCGGCCGGGATGAGAAGGTCAGGTCGGAACGCGTTCCGACCTGATCCAAGGCACATCATCCTTTCTTTTCAGGAGCGCTTTCCTTCTTGGCGGGCGCGCGTTCGTGATGCTGGTTCATTCCCTCCATCATCTTGTTGCAGTTCTCCATCATCTGGTTCATCTGCTGCATCATGTTCATCATGCCCATACCGCCCTGGCCGCCCTGCATCATGCCGCCCGGACCCTGATCCGAGCTCTGGGCGTAGGCGTAGACGGCCGGTCCTCCGGCGAGCGCCACAACCACTGCGACGGTCCTCAGGAAGGTTTTCATGCTCGTGCGCATCGGTGACTCCTTTCGTTTCTCGTATCGATGTTGACCGGCGAATGACGGTCCGCGGCCGGTCGTCGGCGGTTCGGCAACGGTGTCTGACATCGGGTGCTCTTGCCTAAGCATCCTCGGGTGGCTTCGGCGGCACCGCCGTCCGCGCAACGGGCTTCGGGGACGGATCCTCCGAAGAGCACGACTTTTTGCCGCCCATCGCGCACAAGCCAAGCGCGCACATGACGGCGCAAGGCGCTACGGCGACGAGGATTGGTGCGAGGCCTATGGCCACCAGCCAGCCCCAGTTCAGCGCCATGCCTGCGCCCAGCACGGCGGTCGCGAGCAGGATCAGGCCGCGGCGACCGCCCAGATATGGCCGCGCCAGGTTTCCGGCGTGCCCCAGGTAATACCAGGCGAACCGGACGGCATCCCGGGCCAGGGATGGTTCGGCGGCCTTGGCGGTTTCATCCAAGGATGCTGTGGCCGCAACGGAGGGGCCCTTCAGGTGGTCGTCAGGTGGCTTATTGAGAAGCGCCTGGTTCGCTTTGGTCGGTTCGTCGGCTGTGCTCATCGGTACCTCCGGTTGATCAAATTGGGTTTGCCGCTACTGCAATCCTGCGGCTTCTGAACATTTAGGGTTCGCCCTCTTCCGTCGAACGCGGGTCCACGGTCCGGGGTTTCAGATATCGTTGAAGTATCCGGACGACCTCGTCGCTGTCCCACTCGGCGGGACCGACCTTTCGGCCGATCTCACGGCCATCGCGGTCGATCAGCAGCGTCGTCGGGATTCCGACGGCGCCCAGTTCCCGAGCGGCCGCGCCCGTCCGATCGACGTAGATGCCGAGCGTCTTCAGCCCAAGCTCCCGATAGAAGGCCTGCACGGCGGGCAGGCCTCCCCGGTCTATGGAAAGAGGCACCACCCGGAACGCGGGGCCGCCGAGCTTCGCCTGCAGGCGGTCGAGTGCCGGCATTTCCTCGCGGCACGGAACGCACCAGGTGGCCCAGATGTTCAGGAGCACGACCTGTCCCGCGAAGGACGTCAATGTCATCTCGCTCCCCTCGCCGTTCACGAACTTCAATTCCGGTAGCGGCTTCGGCGCCTCCAGCATCGAGAAGGAAAAGGGCTGTCCGGAGCGCGTCACCGTGGTCGGCGCACCGGCCGGCAGGACCGCGACCCCACCCGGCATGTCGGCGCCGTAGCGGAGATAGAGTCCGACGGCAGTGAACATGACGGCGCCCAGCGCGGCCATGGCGGCGATCGCGATCCTCAGGCGCATGGCGTCCTCTCGGGGCGGGTCGGTCGGACGGCGCGCGTCACTTTCGGAGCTCCACCAGCAAAGGACGTATCTTTTCCCGATAGACCTCGGGAGTGACCGGCCCCACCTGCTTGAATACGATGCGGCCTTCGCGATCGATCACGAAGGTCTCGGGAACGCCATAGACGCCCCAATCGATCGATACCCGGCCGTCGAGGTCGGTGCCGGTACGCGTATAGGGATCGCCCAGGTCGCCGAGCCACTTGGCAGCGTCCTCCGGACGATCCTTGTAATTGAGGCCATGGATCGGGACGACGCCCTGCTGCTTGAGCATCATGAAGACCGGATGCTCGTATCGACAGGCCGTGCACCAGGACGCGAACACATTCACGAGAGAGACTTCGCCCTTCAGGTCGGCGCTCGCGAGTCCCAGGATTCGGCCTTGCACGGGTGGCAGGCTGAACTTCGGCACCGGCTTTCCGATCAGCACCGAGGGAAGGTCGCGTGGATTGCGGTCCGGGTCCAGGGCCCAGCCGAAGGCAACCGCAAGTCCCAGGAACACGACGAGCGGGATCAGGTAGACGGCACGAAGGCGCCAGGCGCGTCCCCGCGCGGTGTGTTGGCTGTCCGGGGCCAAAGTCTGTTCCGGGGTCATGACGCCCTCCTTTCCCGGCACGCGCCCGCGTGCCTCAATCCGTGGCGAAGACCTTCGGTTGCGCCGAACCCAGTTCGTAGATGACGAGAGGCCCGTTCTTGCGACCCGGCATGCCCGGCGCGCCGACCGGCATCCCCGGCAGGGAAATACCCTTGATCTTCGGCTTCTCCCTGAGCAGCTTGTTGAGGATTTCCACCGGAACCAGTCCCTCGACCACGTAGCCGTCGATCATCAGCGTGTGACATCCCGTCAGGGATTGCGGCACTCCTGCCGAACGCTTGACAAAATCGAACCGGCGTTCCGGAAGCGACTCGACGGCGAGCTTGAAGCCGTGCCCCTCGAGATACCGGGCGTAGTCGTCGCAGCAGCCGCACTGCTCCGGCTTGTACATCTTTGCCGTCCTGGCGGTGTCCGCGACGGCCGGCGAAACCGCCAGCATCGTCGTCAGCACAACCGGAATTGCCTGTCTCATGCCCAAGTGACCCTCCTGTCGGGCTTCCGCCGCGCCGCCACAGCATGAATATCGAGTCGCTGTAGCCTGTAAGGGATGGCTATCGCCGCGGCCCTGCCATCGGAGGTACCGCAAAACGACAGTGCAAATCCGCGAAGACGCCGCGCGGCGTCAACGCGGACGGCGGCTGCGGGACGCGCTTACGCGCGCCAAGGCAGCCGCTTCAGGACAGGGACTTGGGAGGGAACGGATCGGGAGCCGATGTTCGGCCCGGCGGCGGTAGGCTGCCGGGTATGCCCCTTCGTGTGACCGACAGGAGCGTCGCGGCACCGCTCGCGGGAACAGGGCCCGCAAGGGCAGGCACGCAAACCGCGTCGCAGGGCACGCTCGTTCCTTGGTCCTCGCCGCAGTCGTTGCAGCCGCCCATATCGGACCCAACCAATACCGGCGACATATCGAACATCATCGTCGACGCCTGCGCGGCATTGACGACCGTCGCCGCTGCGAACAGGGCGAGGAGCGTGACCAAGAGAATACGGGCCCTTCTCATGCGCTCAATGTAGCGTGACGGGGCCTTGGGGTCGAGTGCAATCCGGTAAAATTTTCGGGAAGGCCTGTGCTCCGGAAATTGGCCGGTCGCGCAACAGCATAGGTCAACGAGCATCCTCGGGTGCTTGAACAGGAATGCCGCCGGTTGCTGGGGGGCGTCTCGTTATGGGAGTTTCGGTGCTATGTGGCCGGTGGAGCGGTGAGTTGGCGCCGAACGAGCCACAGCAGCACCGGGGGCAACATTATCCATTGAATCAGAGGCAAAATTCCAACTCCCACTGCCGGCAGGATCGGCATGGCATCCGAGTACGTCCACCGGCCCAGTATGCCAGTCGCCAACCGTTCAAAAACGACCGTCAGTGCCAAGCCGATGCTCATGAACAGCGCCACCTGCGAGCCAGCCAGTCGTAGAATCCAAGATCGGGATCGCGCAGCGGCGGCGGTGATCCAGAACGCCGCCACCAGCATGGCAGCGTCGCCGACTGCCGCCAGGGTGCAGAGTTGCACTGCCTCCCAGTGCGGTTTGGTCGGCAATCCTTCAAAAAAGGGGGCTTGTAGGAATTCCCACGGCAGATTGAGCAAGAACCCGAAGCCTGCGACATTGAATTCTGGCACGAGTGAGATACGGTGTAGGGCGTGCCTGATTCCAATGGTCATTGATTTCCGTATCCGACAGCTCGAACAGTGCTACATCTTTGTCCCATTCCCACCAACGAACAAGCATTGTCGAAGCTTCCATCAGTTAGAACGCTAGTCCGGACGTAGCGGATGCCTGCGTCTGCATGAGCCCACGCGATTTCTGCTGGCTCGGGAGCACGCATGCTTTCAGCGCGTTCGTAACCGGGGTGGCCGGAGAATGGCCGCGATGATTCGGGAGAGCACCCTTGCTAGGTTTCCGTACCAGGCAGGTGGTTCTGTGGTGCGGGATAGTCGAATAGACTGGTCTGCGTTAGGGGCCAAGATCAATGCCGCGAGTCCGGCAACTGCTGTAAAGCGGTCCATAAGGACCTCCCAACGAGCCTATGCCTCGTTACAGTTTGATCCCGAATGGGCCGGATGCGCAACTCGCCCTTTTCTGGCGTAATCGTGGCAAGTCGTTTAAGTCGCGGCAGCGTGAGATTTGGCCGTTTCTGCGACCGATTTCATAGGCGTGTCGCCGCCGTTTGAGTGACGCAGTTCGAGGACGTGTCTAGGGGCGGTCTTGGTGCAGCCCGGCTCAAGGGAGGTGAAGGATGGACGCGACCCCTTCCAATCGTACGGGTCCCGACGCAGGTAGTGGCGATGCTCACTTTGCCGGGACCGCAGGGGACATTTTTTTGGTTTACGACTTCGAGTGTCCTGCTTGCGATATCTATTGCCGCTCCGTGCAGATTCCACGATCCGCTGGCAGGCTGCGTCTCGTAAATGCGCGCGAATCGATCGTAGTCATGGACGAAATCACCAGGGCCGGGCTCGACATCGACCAAGGGATGGTCGTGAAGGTAGGGAATCAACTCTATTATGGGAGTGAAGCGATCCACGTGCTCGCACTTCTTAGCAGCCGGTCTGACCTGTTCAACAAGCTGACCCATTATATTTTTCGGTCCAGCAGATTGTCGCGCATTCTGTACCCCTTTTTGCGAAAATGCCGGAACCTTCTCTTGAGGGCCATGGGAAAGACCAAGATCAACAATTTGGAGATTAAGGGAAACGATCGCTTTTAGAAAGGCGGTTGCGGGAGCAACCCGGCCCGGCTTCGCCGGAGCACGCCGACAAGGTCGTCTGGCAACTAAGATCAGGACTCATTGATCAGAGCCAGAAGATGGCGGTTGCGGTGATGCAGATGGCGGACATGAAGGTGTGGGCGCATCGATCGTGGTGGGTGTGGATGCGGCGCCAATCTTTGAGCCTGCCGAACATATTCTCGATCTCGCGGCGCTGGCGGTGGAGGGCGACGTCGTGCTGTGACCTTAGATGAGGCTCTCGATATCGATCCCGGTTGAGCGGGCCAGATCGAACAGGCTCGGCTGGCTTCAGTATTCGGGGACGAAGAGCGGCTCGGTCAGGCCGAGCGGCGTGGTGAATAGGCTCGCCCAGAGCATGGCCTTGTGGTGGCGCGGGAAAGCCGTATACGCGATAAGCCAGGGCACCAGGAATGCGCCCGACGAGACGACTCAGACATATTGTTCCGGAATCATGCACGACCTTCCGCGGGGCGTCTGAGAACAGGCGTTGGCATCACTTGCATTTTGCGAGAACAATCACAGGGCTTAGGCCGCAGCCCAACCAACTATATTTCACTTAAGTGGACGCCTAGGGTCTCTAGGGAAGAAAAAGGCGCGGGCCCGAAGGCCCGCGCTTCTCTATGCAACTACGTCAGTAGCAACGATCAGGCCATGGAGTACTGGGCTCGCCATCGCTGTCGAGTACGGTGAAGCAGGACCGGCCTTCGTAGTAGTTATTCCAGTCCGGTGTATTGGGCGTTGTTGCCGTGTGCTGATCTTGAGTTTTTGAACGGGACTTGTCCATGTTGCCTTTGCCGGTCGGACTCGAACTTCCAGTCTCGCCCATATGATACTGAGCGAGGCGCATTCCGGTCATGGTTGAGGAAGCGGGTGCGTCGGCCAGAGCCGGAGTGGAAAGCGCTGCAAGGACTAAGAACGTGGTAAGGGATTTACGAGTCATCATGGTTGGATACTCCTGGCGTCCTGGAACGCCGATGGTTGTTTACGGAACACGGACGGACCGGCTCCGAAGATCAGATTGATGGATGGAGAAGGATGTGGGCTAAGGGTGAAACGCCGATATATCCCCAAGGAACTATCAATGATGCCAAGGTTAAAAAGGCGTTGGCTCGATTGACAGGGGGGCAGGTACTGGCAAAACCCAGAAGGCACAGGCTCCTGTTGCGCCTGTGTAGCCCTTCAGGCTGCAAAACGAGGGACGGGCGGATCCAAGTCTGTGAAGGTAGCCCGCAGCACCTGTTCATTGAGGATGGCCGAGGGCCCCTGTGAGGTGGGCAGCGGAAAAGCAGGCACCGTGAGTTCGGCAATTGGGGTGCACGAAACCTCTGAGCAGCGGTAAATGCTCAAGGGTGATCCGGTAATCGGTCCCTGCTCGTGATGTTCGCTTCCGTGAAGCTCAGGGCTCAGGTTTTGCGCCACTTGTGTGCCAGGACCGCCCGCGCCTAGGGCGGCGAGGAATAGAGAGCATGCAACGAACAATGCAATCACTCGAGACATCATTCAAACCCCGAGATCAGAATTCCGCGGCCAGTGGCAACTGGGGACGACTAAGCCTCATACGAACTAAGCCGAATCAATGTGGCAACAATACGACCCGCAATTTCACCAATCAGTCATGCGCGATACTTTCCGAAGATATCGACCAGTTCGTTGAACTTCTGGCGCTGCATGGGGGATCCGACGACAAGGTGGTGAACATGCCAACTCGGTCGCTGAACTCAACTTTGGCCAAACTGGAAGTGCTGGTGCCAACGGTCACCAGGGCATATCGCCTTTTTATGGGCGTAACAGGGACATGATCACGGACCGGGATTCGACGACGAGGTCGATGAGCTCGGCCTCCGGCCAAGGCAAGCGCAGCACCTGGTCGAACACAACGACGCTGAACAGGAGCAGCCCCACGGCGCAGGGCACGACGATCTTCCACGGCTCGCGCCCCTCCAGGCGCATATACGCGATGACGAAGGCAACGCCTGCCGCCAGCATCCCGAACAGTGCCGTAAAGAGGATGAAACCGAGGATATAAGCGAGGAAGATCGATGCGCGCCGGGCGATCACGCCCCTACTCAGGTCCTTTCCCGTCGCGACGAGATCGAGGTGGCGCGACCGCGTTCCGTCGTCCTCCCCTCCCGTTTCCGCGCCACGAAGAAGGTGATTCGCAAAGCTGACCACCAATATGGACATGCCGAAGATCGACACCAGCATCGGCCCGAGGCGCGTGGCATATCCCCAGCCGGAAGCGTAGTAGATCCAGGTGCCGAAAACGGCGCCGCAGAACAAGTAGGCTAAAACCTGGGCGTCGATGGTCGGTCTCGCGTCGAACTTCTCGGCGAATCCCAACGCGCCGCCCGCCCGCCGCCACTCCCTGAGGAGCGGGCTCAGGAGGCCGACCAAGGCGATCGCCAGCACGATCGGTACGATGTAGGGCTCTTTCCACAGCCATTCCCAGCCGTAGCGGTTGACGGAGAAGAAGGTGTAGCGCTCGACGATGGTCCCCAGCACGACGCCGAGGATGAGGGGAGGGCGCGGCCAACGCAGCCGCTTCATGAACCAGCCCAGAAACCCGAAGGCGAGGAGGGCATAGATGTCGCCCCAGTGGCGGGTCCCCTGGAAAGCGCCGACGAAGATCACCGACAGGACCATCGGCGTGATGATGGAATAGCGGATCAACGCCAGGCGCGCCAGCTGGTTGGCGAACATGAAGCAGATCCCCGTCCCCAGCACATTGGCGAGGGCGATCGACCAGACCATGGAGTAGGTCACCTCCAGGTTCTTGACGATCATCTCGGGGCCCGGCGTGAGCCCGTGGATCAGGAAGACGCCCAGGAGTAACGCCATCCCCGTGGATCCGGGTACGCCGAAGGCGACGGTCGGGACGAGGCCGCCGCCGTCCTTGGCGTTGTTGGACCCCTCAGACGCCAAGACGCCCCGGATGTCGCCCTTGCCGAAGGTCTCCGCGGCGCCTTTTTCCGTACGCATCGCATGGCCGTAGGCGACCCAGTCCACGACGGCGTTGCCGATCCCGGGGATGGCCCCGAGGCCAGCACCGATGAACGAGACGCGCGTCACCAGCCACCAATGCCTGAACGTGTCCCTGACCCCCTGCCATTGGCCGCTGCGGGTATCGGTGTCCTCGCTGCCCACCCGCGAAATCGACGTCCTGGCAATGGCCAGATCCGCCATCTCGGGCAGCGCGAAGAGCCCCAACACCACGGGAACGATGGGAATCCCTTCCCAGAGATAGATCAGATCGAAGCTCATGCGGTTGATCCCGGCCTGGGGATCGGATCCGACCATCGCCACCAGCAAGCCGATGCAGGCCGCGATCAGGCCGCGCATCGGCGTTCCCCCCGAGAGCACCGACACCATGGACAGGCCGAAGATGGAAAACGCCAGAAGCTCGGGGGATCCGATGACAAGCATAATCGGCCGAAGGACGGGGATCGAAAGGCCGAGCAGGACGGCACCGAGGATGCCCCCGACCATCGACGCGGTGAAGGCCGCGCCGAAGGCCCGCCCCGCCTGTCCCTGCTTGGCGAGGGGATGGCCGTCGAGCACGGTCGCCGCCGATCCGGCGGTTCCCGGGACGCCGAACAGGACCGCCGGGATGGTGTCGGACGTGGTCGTCACGGCGCTCATCCCGAGGAGGAACGCGAACGCCGCGTATTTGTCCATGTCGAACGTGAAGGGGATGAGAAGGGCGAGGCCGATGATGCCGCCGAGGCCAGGGATGACCCCGAGGGCCAGCCCGACGATCACGCCCGCGAAAAGGAGCGCCAGGCGCATCGGATCGGACATGATCACGAGCGCTTCGACCGCGCTCGTGCTCATATAGACAAGGCCCTCCATCATCCCTCCGATTCGTCCGGCTCGTGCCCCATCGCACGGCGCTTTTCGGCTAAGCCAATTGCGGAGGACCGGACCCCTCTGCCCTGAATGCCGGCCCCACGGTCGCTCCCGACGGCCTTGGTCGCGCCCCAGGGGACCGATGTGCCGCGCGGAAGGGCTTTCCCTTTATCAGGGACAAGCCCTTCCCGCCACTCCCTAGGGAAACAGTTTCTTGAGGTCCTTTACGACGTCTGGCGACGCGTCCTTCATCACTTCCTGATAGAACTTCTCGACCTCGTCGTGGGGCGTCGGCACGAACGTCCATTTCCGCTTCTTGAGGTCGGCGTGGAAGGCGTCGTCCTTGAGCATCTTCCCCCACGCGGTCCGCAATATCCCGACCGGCTCCGAGGACGTCTTGGGCGGCAGGGCGTAGGGCCTCGAAAACGCCAGGCCCTCGTTGACCGTCCGGTAGAACTTTCCCGGGTTGGGATTGAGATCATAGACCGTGGGAACGTCCGGAATCCGTGGATCGCGCTTGGGCCCAGCCTGTACGACGGGCGGCGCGAAGTTCTTCGATATCCAATGGGGGGAGCGGCGCAGGATGCCACTCACGCCCAGCGTCCGGCCGTCCGCTTCCCCGCGTTCCACGGCCAGGCTGGATTCGCTGCTGCCGTACCCGGGAAGCACGTCGAGCTTGATGTTGAGGCCCTTCTGCCAAGCGACCGTCATCACGGCTGTGCCCGAGCCGGTGCCCTTGTCGGCGATCTTGGGCAGCACCTTGGCGTTCTTGATCGCTTCGAAGTTGGCATACTTGTCGCTGCGGATCGCCAGGACATAGGACGACTTGGTCCACGCGCCCAGGATCGGCATCTTGCTGACGTCGAATTTCACGGCCTTGGAGCCAGCGAGCTGCTGCAGGTAATGCGCGCTGCCCAGCTGGAATACGGACAGGCCGTCGGGCTCGGCCCGGTTGTAGGCGTAATTGATGGCCCGCACGCCGCCGCCGCCCGGCCGGTTCTGGACGATAATGTTGGGATTGCCCGGAATATGCTTGCCGAGATGCTTGGCGATGAGCCGGGCATCGGCATCGGCGGACCCGCCGGGCTTGTATCCGACGTTGACGGTGATCGTCTTGTCCTTGTAGTAGTCAGCCGCCCGGACTGCGTCCCCTGTGCCGAAACTGAGAAGTGCGACGACTGCCGTAATGGCGGTGTTAACCGCAGTTATTGTGTGACGCATGACCTACCTCCTCTGTTTGTGCAGCAGGTTGCCTGACCGCCGCGCCGTAACATCATGACCGCAGGGCCGGGGCTCTCCTGGCGCGCCTTATCCCCATAGGTTCCTCAAGTGACCATCCCCGTGTGCCATCGTTCTCCGTCGAGGCCCGGTCGGTCGGGATAGCGCGCGAGCACCTCAAGGACCTTGGGATGGTCTTCGACGCCCAACCGCCCGTTGTCGTGAACTACCCGGTTGCCGATCGTCAGGGTCGCGCCGCGCAGCTCGACCGCCGTGTGCAGGTTGTAAGGGAATGCCTTGTTTCTGCCGCCTCGGCCCATGTGCAGGTGCAGACTCGAGGGGTGGAAGGAGGCAATAAACTCCCGGTAATCTTCGTCAGGACACTGGGCAGGGCTGATCAGCGCTGAAGGGTGGATGCCGCCGTGGGGCGCGCGGACGGCATACGCGTCTTCTTCCCCCAACACCTTGGCAAGCTCGGCTAGAAACTCCGACAGCACCTGCGCCTCGGGGCCCCCGTCGAGCTTTCTGATCAGACTCTTCTCGATGGTCATGCGCACTGGGGCGCTGAATTTCGGCGGAACCCCGATCTTGCGCGCCCAGATTGGCATCATGCGGTCGAAGATGTAGACACCTTCAGCGTCCACCGGCTCCACCGCCGGGTAGATGCCATCAGGGAAGGGGCGATAGTAGCCGTGCTTGCGCCAGTAGGCGTACTGGTCGCCACCACGCCCCGGGGCGCCGACGGTGCCCTCGACGTGGGTGCCGTTCGGGTGGCTGAGAACGAAGCGCTCGCCGGGTTTGACCAGTTCCGCCGTTCGGTAGCGGATCTCGGCGATGACGTCGTGGGGCGTGCGGGCCCAAGCCGTGCAGAGAAGCGGCGCCGTCGACGCCATGTTCCGCACCATCGGCAGCTTGAGCTCCTTCAGCATCGCCGGGAGCTCCTTCAGGTGCTCCTCCGAGGAGAGATCGAAGACGTGGCTGATCAGCAGATCCGCGGACTTCATGGCGCCCTGGACGATGGGGGGGATTTTCCACACCGTTTCCGTCGTCGCGAAGTCGGGCCAGATCACCGTGGGGCGCACCGGCATGTCCACCCACATAACCGTGGCATGCGCACCCCGCGCCTGGACGCCCGCCTGAATCCACGCGACGGCGGTTTCGTCGACGATGTTGGTCCCGCCGTAGAGGCCGTCGTTGGCCGCCAGGATGAGGACATGCTGGTCACGCTCGATGCAGGCGCAATTGTCCAGCATGTCGTTCACGGCGATCGCCGCCTGGCTAGGCATCGGTGCTGTCGCTGTCATCGGGTCCCCCCTGTTCCGTTTCAAGACGCCTTACCGCCTCGCGCGGCCGGCTTGGCCCCGGCTCCGGCGCACCCGTCCGGCGGTGGCCCCGCCGTCGAGGGTGATGACGCTGCCAGTCAC
>WHSO01000056.1 GCA_009380075.1 Alphaproteobacteria bacterium
GGAGACCAGACGGTCGGGGCCCTGACGGCTCAGGCCGGGGTCTCGCAACCGGCCGTCTCAAAGCGTCTCGGGGTCCTGAAGCAGGCCGGGCTTGTGCGCGACCGCCACGAAGGTCTCCGGACGCACTATAGCGCGGAGCTCGGCGCCTTGGCCTCGCTGATCGACTGGACAAACCAAATGGCCGGGTTCTGGCAAAGCCGGTTCGATGACCTCGAAGATCTGCTCAAAAGGATGGACCCATGACCGATACTGCGACCGAGACGCGCTCCGTCGTTGTCGAACGGGAAGTCCCTTTTCCGCCGGAAAAGATCTGGCGCGCGCTCACGCAACCACACCTGATCGAGGAGTGGCTGATGAAGAATGATTTCAAGCCAGACGAGGGTCACCATTTCAATCTTAGCGCAGACTGGGGCGTTGTTGACTGTCAGGTCCAGACAGCCGAGCCGAACAAAACGCTGTCTTACACGTGGGATACCAAGGATCTCAGGAGTGTCGTCACCTGGACGCTCACCTCTACGAACACGGGAACCCTCCTGCGCATGGAGCAAACCGGCTTCCGGCCGGATCAGCGGCAGTACTACCAGGGCGCCAAGGCCGGGTGGCCGCGGTTCTTTGCAGCCCTGGAGCAGGTCTTGGAGCGGACAGACTGAAGTCTGCAGGCACAATAGGCATCTGCGGGTGAACGCAATGGCCAACAAGACGTTCATCAAGTCAAACTAGGTTGCAAAGAAGGCCGCCGCCAAGCAGGTCGCCCGCTCCGCTTCGGCTCGTCTTCAGAGGAGGTCCCATTGAATTGGAACAATTGGGTTCGGCAGATCCATCGCTGGCTGTCGATCATTTTTACGGTGGTCGTCACCGCCATCTTTGTCACCTTGGGCGTAGGTGTGGAGCCCGCCTACTGGGTATACCTCATGCCGCTGATCCCGCTCGCCTTGCTCATGCTCAGCGGTCTGTACTTGTTCGCGCTGCCCTATGCCACCAGGTGGCGCAGCAGGCGACGCATCGGCGGAGAGGCTTGAACACAATGGACGACAAGACGCCCAGGACGTCGGCAAAGGTCGCAAAGAAGCCCGCAGCCAAGCCGGCCTCTGCAGAGCCGGTCCTCCTCTCAGGTGGCAACCCTCAGATCGCGAAGGGCTACGGCGACGCCCCCGTGCAGGCCTACATCGCGGCCATGCCGGGCTGGAAAAGCGACGTCGGGTGCCGCCTCGACGCGATCATCGTGCGCACCGTCCCCGGCGTGAGCAAGGCAGTCAAATGGAACTCGCCCTTCTATGGCATCGAGGGCCAGGGCTGGTTCCTCAGCTTTCATTGCTTCACGAAGTACGTCAAGGTGGCTTTCTTCCGCGTCGCGTCGCTGCGTCCTGTCCCGGCCGGCGAGTCCAAGCACAAGGACGTACGTTACCTCGACATCTATGAGGACCAGCTCGACGAAGCTCAGTTCACCGCTTGGGTGAAGCAAGCCAGCCAATTGCCCGGCGAACGAATGTGAGCGGCCAGTACGAGGTGCGTGGGTGGCGTGAGCCGAGGCCAACGAGATGCGATGGCAGCAAATGCTGACGAGCGGTACTCAAGTGACGGGCGAGCGACAACGACCATCAACCATGAAGAAAGCGACAACAACCATGAAGAACAGGAAGAGCGGCGCGAAGGAAGGAAAAGAAGGAGACTCCCCCTCTCAGCTGATAGATGCGAGAATCAACGAGCTGAGTGATTGGCGGGGCGAGACGCTCGCTCGGGTCCGAAGTCTCATCAAGCAGGCCGACCCCGAAGTGGTCGAGGAGTGGAAGTGGAGAGGGGTTCCGGTGTGGTCGCACGCCGGAATGATCTGCACCGGTGAGACGTACAAGAATGTCGTGAAGATGACCTTCGCCAAGGGCGCCTCGCTGGAGGACCCTTCAGGCCTCTTCAACTCCAGCCTCGAAGGCAACACGAGGCGTGCCATCGACTTCCATGAAGGCGACAGGATTGATGAAAAGGCGTTGAAGGCGCTTATTCGTACCGCCGTGGCACTGAACACGTCGGTGCGAGCTAACGCTCGCCCCGTCCGTTCCCGGAAGAGATCAAAGAGCGCTTGAGGGAGCGTCCTACTCTCCCTGTCGTCATTCCCCGCGCATGCGGGGAATCCATGTTTTGAGGGTGGGCCGCTGGATGCCCCGGACCTTGAGCCTGTCCTTGGGCCGCGCCTCGCGCGGGCCCGAGGGCCGGGGCATGACGTGCAGTGATAGGGCGAGATCCGTTTACGACACCGCGGCCGGGCGCCACGACCAGCCGCCGCGATCGAGGTTGTCCTGCACCACCCCGCGCAGGAGCTCGCGGATCGCGGTGGTTGCGTTGGACGGCGGGCGTTTCGCCGAATAGGCGAGATAGAGGTTGCGCGACAGGGTCGGACGGTCGAACCGTCGCGCGGTGACGCGGCCTTCCTCGACCTCGCGCTTGACCGCGCCGAGCGGCAGGATGGCGTAGCCGACACCGTTCACCACCATTTCCTTCATTGCCGTCACCGAATCGATCTCGAGCACGACGTTGAGGTCGAAGCCGCTGGAATGGGCCGCTGCCTCGGCGATGGACCGCAGCCCCGAAGACACGCTTGGCAGGATCATCGGCAGGTCGGCGATCTCGGTAAAGCTGACGGAGTCGCCACCGGGCTTCCTTTTCCGCGCGGGCCCGATCAGGCAGAGGTCTTCCACCAGCAACGTCTCGCACACCAGTCCCTGAACCGCCGACGGATTGTACGAGAGCGCGACGTCGATGCGGTCGTTTTCGACCCATTCCATCAGGTCCTCGCTCATCGCGTCGACGATGGCCAGCGACACGCCGGGATAGTCGCGCCGGCAGCGTTCCACCACCTGGGTCGCCAGGATCAGGTTGAGCGTCGGCGTGAGGCCGACGGCGACCCGTCCCCGTGGCGGCCCGGCAAGGTCGGCGACCGACAGCTTGGCCCGCTCCATCTGGCGCAGGATGACCTGGGCATGGTCGCGCAGAAGGAGGCCCGCTTCGGTAGGGATGACCCCGCGCGAATGGCGGTTGAGGAGCTTCACGCCGAGCTCCTCTTCCAGTTTGCGGATCTGCAGGCCAAGGGCGGGCTGGGCGACGTGCAGGTATGCCGCCGCCTTGGAAAAGCTACGCAGCTCGACGATGCGGAGGAAGTACTGCAACTGCCGGATAGTCATTTTTCAGAAGAAACTCTGCACCGGTATAATATTTTTGTCTAGTTGCATATTGCGGTTCGCACCACGGCATCCGCTGGCAATGGGCGGAAGTCCTTCGTTTCCGGGCCGTTATCGTTTGAAATTGCAACGCCCTCGGGTAAAGTGCCGCGGGCGGGCCACGTACAACAATGACAACGGGCGGGGGCGGCCTGGCATCCGGCATGCGATCCGTTTCGCGACCACACGGCTTGGCGTCCACACCACATCGGGCGACAACCAGCAACGGGGAGAGTCATCACCATGATCACACGCACATCCGTTTTCGCCATCGTGGCGGCGCTGACGTTCGTCGCGGCTCCGGCGGGGGCCCAGGACGCCGCCGCCTTCTACAAGGGCAAGAACATCACCTTCATCACCCCGGGCAGTCCCGGTGGCGGTTACGACACCTACATGCGCGAGATCATCCCGCACCTCGAGAAGAAGACCGGCGCCACCGTGGTTCCGGTCAACGAACCGGGCGGCGGCCATCTTCTTGCGGTCAACAAGACCTACAGCGCAAAGCCTGACGGCCTGACGATCCTGCTGAACGACGGCGAGGCGAGCCTGCTCGGCATCGTCCTCGATGTTGCGGGAGCGCGCTACGACCTCGCGAAGATGAACTGGATTTCGCGCATCAATGCGGAAAAGCGCCTGATCCTGTTCACCAAGTCGTCGCCGTACAAGACCATCAAGGAAGCGGCGGGCGGCAAGGCGGTGATCAAGTTCGGCACCACCGGCAAGACGGATGCGACCGGCCTTGCGACCACCATGGCCTCCCATGCCCTCGGCCTCAACACCAGCATCGTCACCGGCTATAAGGGTTCGCGCGAGTTCGTGCGCGCCGCCGTCCAGGGCGAAGTGAACGCAATCTCGCTGTCGGAAAGCTCGGCGCTCCGGTTTTCCAAGGGCGGCCGGCTGATCCCGGCGGCAACCCTGGCGCACGAGCGCTCGGAGCTGTTCCCCAAGGTGCCGACGGTGTTCGAGCAACTCAAGATCAGCAAGGACAAGGCCTGGTACCTCGACTTCCATGAAAGCTTCGCCGAGATCGGCCGTTCCCTCCTGACCGGACCGGGCGTGCCCGCCGACCGCGTCGCCTATCTGCGCAAGGTCTTCGACGAAATCCTCAACGACAAGGCCTTCGCCGCTCACATGGAAGAAAAAAAGCGGCCGATCCGTTACGCCAATGCCGCGACCCTCGAAAAGGCGGCCAAGGCGGTACTCGATGGCCTGACGCCTGAGAGGAAGAAGGAACTCAAGGGAATCATCCTCAACAAGTACTACAAGTAAGTCGTCCCCGGAGACGGCCCGCCGCGCCCCGCGGCGGGCCCGACCACGGTCCGTCGATGGATTATTTCACCCTCCTGTACGATGGTTTCGTCCGCGTGATGCGGCCAGACATCTTCGTCATCATGCTGGCCGCGATTCCGTTCGGCCTGGTCTTCGGCATCGTGCCCGGCCTGTCGGGCCTGACGGCGCTCGCCATCCTCCTGCCGTTCATTTACGGCATGGAGCCGCTGGCCGGCCTGGCGCTTCTCCTGTCGGCCCATGCGGTGGTCTATACCGGCGGGTCGGTGTCGGCGATCCTGCTGGGCATTCCGGGCTCGCCCCCCAACGCGGCGACGGTGGTCGACGGTTACCCGATGGCGCGCCAGGGCAAGGGTGGTCAGGCTATGGGCGCTGCGCTGATGGCGTCGGGCCTCGGCGGCGTTTTCGGCGTCCTCGTCCTCGTTGCCATCCTGCCGGTGCTGGAACCGATCGTGCTCTCGTTCGGCTCGCCGGAAACCTTCTTCCTTGCCCTCATGGGCGTCACCTTCATCGCCGTGGTGGGCGAGGGACCGATGCAGAAGGGGCTCATCGCCGGCGCTCTCGGCATCTTCCTCGCGCTCTTCGGCTACCAGTCGGTGACCAGCGTGCCGCGCTTCCATTTCGATACCGACTATCTGCTGGACGGCTTCCGCATCATCCCGCTGGCGCTCGGCCTGTTCGCCATTCCGGAACTCATCGCGCTTTCGGCCAAGGGCAAGTCCGTGGCCCAGCAGGGGTCCGTCTCCAACGTCACGTTCCGCCACGTGATGGAGGGCTGCGCTGCCGTGTTCACCCACTGGTGGCTATTCCTCAAGAGTTCCACCATCGGCGCCGTCGTCGGCATCGTTCCGGGCGTCGGCGGCGAAACCTCGCCCTTCGTCGCCTATGCTGCCGCCAAGCAGTCCTCGCGGACGGCTTCGACCTACGGCCAGGGCAATATCGAGGGCGTCATAGCGCCGGAAAGCTCCAACAATGCGAAGGAGGGGGGCGCGCTGGTGCCCACGCTCGCGTTCGGCATTCCGGGATCGACCGGCATGGCGCTGCTGCTCGGCGGGTTCCTCATCCTCGGTCTCGAGCCGGGACCCGAATTCCTGAAGGAGCACATGGACCTCGGCGTCGGCCTCGCCATGGTGGTGGCGATCGCCAATATCATGGCGGCGGCGGTGATGATCCTGCTGGCCAAGTACATCGCCCGCCTGACGTTCGTCCGCGGGCATATCCTCGCGCCACTGCTGCTGGCGGTGGTCGTTCTCGGCACCTATGCGTCCAAGAACAACGAGATGGACGTGGTCTACGTCTTCATCTTCGGTGCGCTCGGCTACTTGATGAAGGAACTGAACTATTCCCGCGCGCCGTTGATCCTCGGCTTCGTTCTCACCAATTCGATCGAAAGTTACCTGCACATCTCGCTGCGCTCCTTCGGGCCGACGTTTTTCCTGCGGCCGATCTCCCTTCTCATCATCGCGCTGCTGGTCCTCGGCATTGCCTGGCCGAGCCTGATGCGCCTGGGGAACCGGAGGAAGAGCCCGTGAAGCAACTCGAAATCCTGTTCCCCGCCCTGATCATCGTCTTCGCCGGTTTCGTCGTCGGCGCGGGGGCGTTCTACTATCAGTACGACATGCAGGTGATGCAGTTTCCGTACCTCGTCGGCGGGGTGCTGATCGCACTGGCGACGCTGCGGCTCGTGCAGGCGATCCGGGGCAAGCGGTTACCCGGTGAACCGGCGGAGCCCGAGGAACCGACGACGGAAAGTCTCGCCGAATTCACCCGTACGGCCCTGTGGCTCGTCGGAATCCTGCCGGCCGCATGGCTGCTGGGCTATCTCGCGGGCATTCCACTGTATCTGCTCGCGTACTTCCGGGCGCATGGCGAAAGCTGGATGGTCTCGGTGGCGCTGTCGCTCGCGGCGCTGGCGGTGACCTATTTCGTCTTCATCGTTTTCCTGCGCGTCCACCTGCCGATTATGCCAATTGGATTCCAATGAGTTAGAGCATCTCAACGGACTCGTATTCGGGGCCGTTTCAGGCCAAACTAGCGTCTTTCCGTTGCAACTCGCCGCAACTGCGGCCGGCTTTTCAGCAAGGAGACTCCATGGCCTCCGACGTCCAACTCGCGAACGAAACAGCTCCCGTTCATGCACGCATTCTGATCGACGGTGCCTGGATCGACGGTGCCGCGCGAATCGAGGTGCACAATCCGGCGCGGCCGTCGGAGCTCGTGGGTACCGCGGTGCGCGGTACCACTGAAAACATCGACGCGGCGGCGGCGGCGGCCAAGGCGGCCCAGCCGGCCTGGGCGGCAAAGGGCTACCGCGCGCGGGCGGCGTTGATCGCGGAGGCGCTGACGCGCCTGGAGGACGACATCGATGCCCGTGCCGTCCTCTACAGCCGGGAGAACGGCAAGACCCTGGCCGAGGCGAAAGGCGAGCTCGCCAGCGTTCATATGCGCCAGCGGCTGACTTTGGAACTGGTGGATGAACTCGAACAGGAACGCGTTCTCCAGGATGCCCACGGGCGTACCTTCGTCGCGCGCGTGCCCTGGGGCACCGTCGTATCCATCGTTCCATGGAACGCACCGGTGCCGCTCGGCTTCATGCAGATCATTCCGGCGCTGCTGGCCGGCAACGCGGTCATCGTCAAGCCGCCGGAGAGCTGCCCGCTCGCGCTCACCCGCTCGGTCGAGATGATCGCGGATCTGTTTCCCCCGGGCGTGCTTGGCCTGGTCACCGGCCTGCCGGCCGAGATCGGCGACCGGCTGACGGGACATCCCGACGTGGCCAAGATCGCGTTCACGGGCTCCATCCCGTCGGCGCGCCATATTGCGGCCAACGCGGCGGAGACGATCAAGGGCATCACCCTGGAACTCGGCGGCAACGACCCCGCCGTGCTGCTCGACGATGTGGACCTGTCCGACAAGACGATGGACCAGATGGCGTCGGTCGCCTTCCGCATGAGCGGCCAGGTGTGCATGGCGATCAAGCGCGTCTATGTGCCGTCGGGCATCAAGGACCGTTTTATCGATGCCTTCGCCAGGGCGGCCGACAAGATCGTGGTGGGCGAGGGCATACGCCCGCGCGTGACCATGGGGCCGCTGCACACGGAAAAAGGCCTGATCCGGGGCCGCGGCCTCGTCGAGGATGCGGAGCAGCGCGGCGCGAGCCTGCTGCCGCTGGGCAAGATCGACGACATCGACACCTTCAACACCGGCTGGTTCATGCGGCCGACGCTGGTGACCGACGTGACGGACGACGCGCCGCTGATGACGGAGGAGCAGTTCTGTCCGGCCCTGCCCATCGCCACCTACGACGACATCGACGAGGCGGTCGCGCGCGCCAACGACACGATCTTCGGCCTCGGCGGCTCCGTCTGGGGCAAGAACGTGGACCGCGCACTCGCCGTCGCCCGGCGCATCCAGTCCGGCACGGTCTGGGTCAACACCCACGGTACCCACGCGATCAATCGGCGGGCGCCCTACGGTGGCGTCAAGCAATCGGGCATCGGGCGCCGCGCGGGCATGGAGGGTATGCAGGAGTATCTCCAGATTCAGACGATCACCAGCTACGAAGCCGACTGAACGGCCATCGCCGCGCGGGTGACGGCATCAACGGGCCGCGAGTGGCCTAAACGAGTGGCCTAAAAAGGGGAGGCATTGATGAAAGCTTCACGTTCGATTGTTGCGGGTCTTGCCGGGGTGGGCGCGCTGATGGCCGCTACCGTGACGGCCGAGGCGGATGCCGTCGCGGATTTCTACAAGGGCAAGTCCGTCAACGTTTACATCGGCTATGCCGCGGGCGGTGGCTACGACGCCTATGGCCGCATCCTGGCGCGTTTCATGGGCAATCATCTTCCAGGAAAGCCCGGCATGGTGCCGCGCAACATGCCGGGGGCGGGGTCCATCGCGCTGGCCAATGCGCTCTACAACACGCTGCCCAAGGACGGCACCGCCATCGGCATCATCGGCCGCGGCGTGCCGATGGAGCCGCTGTTCGGCCGCTCCGGCCCCAAGTTCGACGCCGACAAGTTCAACTGGATCGGCTCGATGAACAATGAAGTGTCGGCCTGCGTCGCCTTCCATACGTCGAAGGTCAAGACCATCCAGGACGCGATGCAGCATGAGATGATCCTGGCGGGGACGGCGCAGGGCTCCGACGGCGTCGACTTCGCCATCGTCCTCAACAACGTGCTCGGCACCAAGTTCAAGCTGATCACCGGCTATCCCGGCGGGTCGACCCAGCAGCTCGCCATGGAGCGGGGCGAGGTCGAGGGCCGCTGCGGCTGGTCGTGGTCGTCCATCTTCGCGACGCGGGGCTATTGGCTCAAGGAAGGGAAGCTGCGCATCATCCTGCAGCTGGCGCTGACCGGCCATCCCGAACTCGACAAGATGGGCGTGCCCAAGGTCATGGACCTCGCCAAGAGCGATCGCGACCGCCAGGTCCTCAGGCTGATCTTTGCCCGCCAGACCATGGGGCGACCGTTCCTCGCACCCCCCAACGTTCCAGAGGACCGCGTGGAAGCGCTGCGCAAGGCGTTCGACGCGATGGTCAAGGACAAGACGTTCCTCGCCGCCGCGGGCAAGGCCAAGATGGAGATCGAGCCGGTCACCGGCAAGGAGGTCGCCGACCTGATCGCCGACGTCTACAAGACGCCCAAGGACATCGTCCAGGCGGCCGCCGACGCCACGGCGCGGCTGGAACGCACCAAGATCGACAAGAAGGTGTTCAAGGACCTGAAGGCGAAGGGCAAGATCACCAAGATCGAGAACGGCGGCCGCAAGGTGACCTTCGACATCGGCGGCGGCAAGGCGACGGCGGTCGGGATCTCCGGCTCCGGCACGAAGCTCTCCATCGCCGGCAAGAAGGCCAACCGCAAGGCGCTGAAGCCGGGCATGAGCTGCGCCATCGTCTATCCGGCGCCCGGTTCCACGGCGAAGACGATCGCCTGCGATTGATGCGCCTCGGTCACGATTCATTGTCCCCGCCGTCGGGGCGGGGACGTTTTTTCGGTTTTCCAAGTGGTTGGAGTGTCGGATTCCGGGCGATTCGGGTGAGCGCGCGGCGCGGAATCTGTCTTTGTTTTTCCCGCCGATATTGGCTATAAGCTGGGCGCCTGCCCATCTGGAAACCGCGCCATCCGGCCGCGCCGAGCGGCTTGCTGAAGAATACGGACTGCGTACATTCGGGGCATGAATTCTACGGCTGCGACGCGCAGGAGCGCGGTGGCCGCAACCCAGGGAGCGCGGCTGGCGCCGGCGTTCCCGCGATCAGGAGAGAACTGAAAGTGGCGAAAGACACTGCACCGGCCAAGTCGGGGACCTACAAGGAATACGGCGCGCCGCCCCAGGACCTGCGCGAATGGCTCGACCGCGTCGACGGTATGGGCGAGCTGATGAAGATCGACGGCGCTGACTGGAACCTCGAAATCGGTGCCGTCGCGGAAATGGTCTATCACTCGACTCCGGATGATCCTCCGGCCCTCCTTTTCGACAATATCCCGGGCTACCCCAAGGGGTTCCGCGTGCTGTCGGGCATGACCAATTCGATCCGTCGCCTCGCCATGACCCTCGGCTTTCCCGAACCGACGGGCGCCATGGACGTGGTCCGCTGGTACCGTGACCGGATGAAGGACTTCGAGCCGATCCCGTCGCGATTCGTCAATACCGGGCCCATCCTCGAAAACGTCGACCGCGACGACGACGTGGACCTGCTCAAGTTCCCGGTGCCGTTCCTGCACGAGCTCGACGGCGGCCGTTACATCGGCACCGGCGACCTGGTCATCATCAAGGATCCCGATTCCGACTGGGTCAACCTCGGCACCTACCGCGTCATGGTGCACGACAAGAATACCGTCGGCCTGTGGATGAGCCCGGGCAAACATGGCCGCCTGCTGCGCGAAAAATACTTCAAGCAGGGCAAGCCCTGTCCGGTCGCGATCAGCGTCGGCCACGACCCGCTGATGTTCCTCGCCGCCGGCAACGAGATCCAGTACGGCGTCTCCGAGTTCTCCTATGCCGCCGGCCATCGCGGCGCGCCCTTCGACATGGTCAAGTCGGAACTGCACGGACTGCCGGTTCCGGCCTACGGCGAGATTTGCATCGAGGGCGAAATCATGCCGGATGAATTGAAACCGGAGGGTCCGTTCGGCGAATGGACCGGCTACTACGCGTCGTCCGTGCGCGAGGACCCGGTAGTCAAGGTCAAGCGCGTCTATTACCGCAATAATCCGATCATCACCATGGCCCGCCCGGGCCGTCCGCCGTCGGACTACACGCTGTCCAAGAGCGTCATCAAATCGGCGCTGGTGTGGGATCAGGTGGAAGGCGCCGGCCTGCCCAACGTTCAGGGCGTGTGGTGTCACCAGAACGGCGGTGGCCGCCTGTTCAACGTCATCTCGATCAAGAATTCGTACCCGGGACATTCGCGCCAGGCGGGCCAGCTCTGCTGCAATGTCCACGCGGGCAACTACCTGGGCCGCTGGGTCGTGGTGGTGGACGAGGATATCGATCCCTCCAACCTGTGGGACGTGACCTGGGCGATGGCGTCGCGCTGCGACCCGATCGAGGATATCGACATCACCCGCCGTGCGTGGTCCGGCGCCCTCGACCCGCGCAAGCGGGCCGGGGACAACTTCAATTCCCGGGCGATCGTCGATGCGTGCCGGCCTTTCGAATGGAAGGACGAGTTCCCGCCCGTGGCCGAATCGTCGCCGGAACTGGCGGCAAAAACCTTCGAGAAGTGGAAGCACCTTCTCGGCAAGTAAGCCTGTCCTGACGAGGGCGCCCTGTGAGGGCGCCCTCGCACCACCCGCGTCACCGGACGAAGAAACCGCGGACGAGGCGAACCAGCGTTGCAGAGGGGGCCATGCGCCACCCCGAAAAGAAAAAAGCCTCTCTCGCATCGCAGATTCTGGGTGTTCCTTTCTGGATATTCGCGGTCGTCGCCATCGCCGGCGGCGTCATCACCTGGCACTGGAAGGGACAGGCCACCGTCGAACAGGCGATCCTCGGCGACGTCGATCTTTTCGTCTTTCTGGTGCCGCGCATGCTGGGCGGGATGATTCTCGCCGGCCTTGTGCAGGTCGTGCTGCCGCCGGAGATCGTCGCCAAATGGGTCGGCGCTGAATCCGGATTTCGCGGGCTCGTCATCGCATCGGTCGTGGGGGCGCTAACGCCCGGGGGGCCGATGACGTCCTTTCCCATCGTCGTCGCGTTCTATATGTCGGGCGCCGACCGCGGTGCGCTGGTGGCGTACCTGACGGCGTGGTCGCTCCTCGGGTTCCAGCGGTTGCTGGTGTGGGAGTTGCCGCTGCTCGGACCTGACATCACCTTCTATCGCGTCCTCGCGGTCTTTTGGATGCCGGTCCTCGCCGGCTACATCGCGCGCCAGCTTCCGATCTCGTCCGGGCCGCCGCCGGGGGCGGAGGTCACGCGATGAAGACACCCGGATTCGATATCTCGCTGGTCTTCATCTGGGTCATGGTGGCGGTCCTTGCGTTCCTGGCGTGGCGCAAGGGCGACGGACGGATGCAGCGCGGCCTCCGACGCGGCTTCGAGATGTTCCTGGTCAACGGTCCGCGCGTCGTCGTCGCGCTGCTGGCGGCGGGATTCCTGTCCTACCTGCTGCCGAAGGCATTGATCGCGGAGTGGCTTGGCGCCGAATCGGGCTGGCAGGGAATCCTGATCGGCAGCCTGGTCGGTCCGTTCTTTCCGGGTGGTCCCCTCGTCATCTTTCCGGTGCTGGTGGCGTTGCTCAAGGCGGGAGCGGGCCTGCCGGCGGTGCTCGCCTTCCTCACATCGGCCTCGGTCTGGGGACTGCACCGCATCCTGATGTTCGAGATTCCCATGATGGGTTTCCGTTTCGCCGCCAACCGCATGATCGCCTCCCTGGCCCTGCCGCCGCTGGCAGGAATCCTGGCCTTCGTCATTATCCGCCTGTTGGGGCCGCCGGGAGGCTTTGGATCCTGAAAGCCCCGGTTTTCAGACATGTTGCTGCCCTTGCTCCCACGGGGTTGGCGCAGTATTTTTGCGACAAAATCAGGGGCGGGGACTCACCCCTAACGAAAACCCTTTCAACAGCCTGCGGTCCATCGTGACGGCAGCTTTCTCCGGAGAAGGTGGAATGAAATCCTATCTGAAACTTGCGGTTCTAGCGGCGTCGGGGCTTGCCCTCGGCGGGACGTCGGCGCAGGCCGACGCCGTGTCCGATTTCTACAAAGGCAAACGCATGGAAATGCTGATCGGCTATTCGTCCGGCGGCGGTTACGATACCTACGCGCGCCTGATCGCCCGGCACTGGGCCGGGCTGATTCCGGGCAAGCCGTCGATGATCGCCCGCAACGTGCCGGGCGCCGGTTCCATGCGCCTGATGAACGAGCTTTACAACATCCGGCCCAAGGACGGCACCGCTGTCGGCACCGTCAGCCGCGGCATCGTCCATGAGGAGTTGTGGGGCACCAAGGGCGTCAAGTTCAAGGCCGCCGAAATGACCTGGATCGGCAGCGCCAACGACGAAGTCAGCGTCTGCGTCACCTGGCATACGGCGAACATCGATACACTCGACAAGTTCCTCAAGTCCGACATCATCGTCGGCGGCACCGGTCCCGGCGCCGATACCGATACCTTCCCGCAGGTGCTGAACAACGTTCTCAGTACCAAGCTGAAGCTGGTGACCGGCTATCCCGGCGGCAACGACATCAACCTCGCGATGGAGCGGGGCGAGGTGCAGGGCCGCTGCGGCTGGTCGTGGTCGTCGGTGATTTCGACCCGCGCCAACTGGCTCAAGGGCAAGCAGATCGACATCAACCTGCAGATGTCGATGGCCAAGCATCCCGACCTGCCGAACGTGCCACTGGTGCTCGACCTCGCGCGCGACCCGCGCGAGAAGAAGATGCTGGAGCTGATCTTCGCGCGCCAGGCGATGGGCCGTCCCTATGTCGCACCGCCGAAGGTCCCGGCGGACCGTGCGGCCGCGCTTCGCACGACCTTCATGGCGACGATGAAGGACCCGGGCTTCGTCAAGGCCTCCACCCAGGCCAAGCTCGAGATCACGCCGGTCAGCGGCGATGCGGTCCAGAAGATCATCGCCGACATGTTCGCCGCGCCGAAGGACGTGATCGAGGCGTCGCGCGTCGCCGCGTCCGATGCGTCCAAGACCCAGGTGTCCAAGGCCAAGATCACCATCATCAAGGCGAAGGGGAAAATCGAGTCGCTCGCCAGCAAGAACACCAAGGTCACGATCGGCGGCACGACATACAGCATCTCGGGCTCGCGCACCAAGATCACCATCGACGGCAAGGCGGCCAAGCGCACTGCGCTCAAGACCGGCATGGAATGCTCGGCCGAGGGCACGTCGGAAGCCAAGAAGATCGACTGCAAGTGAATCGTTGCCGCGTCGGCGGCGATACGAAAGTGTTCCAGGGGGCGGCCTTGTGGCCGCCCCCATTTTTCACGTGGACTGCGTATGATACGGCGTCACCCGCGGGGCGACTGCGCACAGGGGGACAGAATGGGAACATCGCCCCGAAGGTCCAGAAAAGTAACGGCTTTAAGTCTCAAATTCCTTGCATGTTCGGGCGGGTCCTGCCAAATATTGCGGGTTCGGCGGCCCCCCCGGAGGCCGTTGCAACCCGGCTCGTGGGGGCCGGAGAACAAGTGGCCAAGCTGCGAAAGATGATTCCGTCGTGGCGGCCGATAAATCCCGGGACAGAGGGGGTGACCCATCACAGGTTCCACCGCCGGTCCCGGTGGTTGGGGTGAGGTTTTCCCTGGATAGTCAATGTTTGGCTGGGCGCTGTTGCAGCCGGTCGGACATGAGGGTGCGCCGCTCTGCAAGGGCGGTGATGACCAGGTTTTGTTGAGCAACACATGGGGGATTTCATGGCGACCAAGAAGGCGACCAGGAAAAAATCTGCTTTGGGCACGAAGACATTCCGCAAACCGATTCCGCTTCCCAGGAAGCCCAAACTGAAGCAGGCCGGCGCCGGGCGCTTCAATTCCGATGTCATCGTCGAAATGCTGCACATGTACGACATGCCGTTCGCCTCCCTCAATCCCGGGGCAAGCTACCGCGGCCTGCACGACAGCATGGTGAACTACGGCGGCAACTGGCCGTACATGATGCTCTGCACCCATGAAGAGACCGCGGTGCAGATCGCGCACGGCTACGCGCGTGCCACCAACAAGCCGATGATTGCCATCGTCCACAATCTGGTGGGGCTCCTGCATTCCAATATGGCGATCTACTACGCCTACATCGATCGCGCGCCGATTTTCATCATAGGGGCGACCGGGCCACTCAACGAAACCAAGCGCCGTCCGAAGATCGACTGGATCCATACCGCCAACGGCCAGGGCGCGGCGATACGCGAATACACCAAGTTCGACGCCCAGCCTGCCACCGTCGACGGCGTGCCGGAGGCCTTCGCACGCGCCTATTCGGTGATGATGACCCAACCCCATGGACCCATCTACATGTGCTACGACGCCTGGCTCCAGGAAGAGAAGCTCGAGCACAAGGTCCAGCTGCCGTCGCCGAATGCGGTCAAGGTACCGGCCAAGATGTCGCCGGATGTCGAGTCGATGGAGAAGGCGGCGCAGATGCTGATGTCCGCCAAATTCCCGTTGTTGCTGGCGGAATACGCCGGCCGTTCCGAGGAGGCCTACAACGCCCTGATCGAACTGGCGGATACCGTGCACTGCGCGGTCTACGACCTCGACGCACGCTGCAACTTTCCCGGCACGCACCCGTACAACATGTCCATGATCGAAGAGATCTTCAAGGACACGGACCTCGTCCTCGGCCTTGACGCCCAGGACTGGGAGCGCCCGACGACGCGGCTGATCTCGACCACGCGCACGCGCGAAACCCGGATGGCGAAAGGCTGCAAGTTCATCGATATCGGTTTCGGCGAACTGAAGATTTCGGGCTGGTCCCTCGACTACCAGCGGATGATGGATTTCGACCTGCGGATCATCGGCGATACCGATATCGCCATTCCCATGCTGACCAAGATGTGCAAGGCGATCATCGCTCGCAATCCCGGCCTCAAGTCGAAGCTGGAGGCGCGTGGCAAGAAGCTGGCCGCCATCCATGCCCGGAAGCGGGCGGAGTGGCGCAAGGCGGGGCTTGATTCGAAGCAGCGCAAGATGAGCCCGATTCCCCATGCCGTGCTCGCCACCGAAGTGTGGGAGGTGATCAAGAACGAGGACTGGGTGCTGACCGCCGGTGCGCTCGAGGACTGGGCGCGGCGTATCTGGGACTTCGATGCCCATCACCGTCACGCCGGCAAGTCGCTGGGCACGTCGACTCAGATCGGTACGTCGCTCGGTGTGGCACTGGCACATCGCGACAAGGGGCGTCTCGTTGTGGACCTGCAGCCCGACGGTGACCTGATGTTCGACGCCGGCTCGTTGTGGATCGCGGCCAAGCACAACATTCCCATGCTCGTCGTCATGTACAACAACCGTGCCTATTACAACGACTGGGAGCACCAGATCCGCATGGCGCAACTGCGCAAGACCGATGTGAAGAGGGCGCATATCGGCATGGATCTGGGCGACCCGGACCCCGACTTCGCCGGCCTTGCGCGGGCGATGGGCTGGTACGGTGAGGGGCCGATCGACCGTTGCGAGGACATCCAGCCGGCGCTGCGCCGGGCCATCGCCCGCGTCCGCGCGGGCCAGCCCGCGCTGGTCGATACTATCACCCAGCGCCGCGACAGCTGGACGCAGTAGGGAAACGGGCGGGCCACGCGAACGCGCCGGTGGAAAGCGGGTACGATGCGGAGAATCGTCGTAGGCATATCCGGCGCGTCCGGGGCGATCTACGGGATCAGGGTGCTCGAAGTCCTCAGCAAGGCCGAGGACATCGAGGTCCACCTGATCCTTTCTCCCTCGGCCGGCCAGACCATCGTCGACGAGACCGACTGGACCGTGTCGGACGTCAAGGCACTGGCCGACGTGGTCTACAACAACAAGGATATCGGCGCGTCGCTGTCGAGCGGCTCCTACCGCCACGACGGCATGCTGATCGCCCCCTGTTCCGTGAAGACGCTTTCGGGAATCGTCAATTCCTACGACGACAACCTGCTCACCCGCGCGGCGGACGTGGCCCTGAAGGAAAGGCGCCGGGTCGTGCTGCTGGTGCGGGAAACCCCGCTGCATCTCGGCCATATCGAGTTGATGGCACGGGCGGCCAGCTATGGTGCCGTGGTGATGCCCCCGGTCCCGGCTTTTTACCATCGCCCTCAATCACTTGATGATGTCATAAACCAGACCGTCGGAAAGGCTCTTGATCTTTTTGATATTTCCCACAAACTCTTCCGACGGTGGAAGGAATCCGGCCCAGAAGGGGAGTGAATAATGCGGACGTAGCAAGTCCAAGTCTCATTTTCACAATGAAATCGGGTCGGATATAAAGCGATCGAACCCGGTAAAGGCCTATCCACACGACAACAGGTGGGGTGTTATGGACTATCTAATGCTCATGGGGGTGAGTGCGGTCGACGCGCTCGTCATCATTTCGAATCCGATGCGCCTCGCATTCCTTTTCGGGGGCGTGGTCATCGGCCTGATCCTGGGGGTGATACCGGGCCTTGGCGGGCTCGTCGGCATGGCGCTGCTGCTGCCGTTCACCTTCGACATGGACAAGTTCGCGGCCTTCGCCTTCCTGCTCGGAATGGGATCGGTCACGACGACGTCGGATACCATTCCGGCGGTGTTGTTCGGGGTGCCAGGAACGACAGGATCGGCGGCGACGGTGCTCGACGGCCATCCCCTGGCGCGACAAGGACAAGCGGGGCGCGCGTTCGGCGCGGCCTATACTGCGTCCATGATCGGCGGCGTCTTCGGCGCGTTGCTGCTCGCTGTGTCGATCCCGATCCTGCGCCCGGTCATGCTCTATCTCGGCTCGCCCGAACTGTTGTCGTTCTCGGTGTTCGGCCTGTCGATGGTGGCGGTGCTGTCGGGCTCCTCGCCCATGCGCGGTATCGCGGCGGCCTGTCTCGGCCTGCTGATCGCCATGATCGGCTCGGATCCGCAGACCGGCACCCTGCGCTGGACCCTCGACAGCCTGTATCTGTGGGACGGGCTGCCGCTGGTGCCGGTGACCATCGGCCTGTTCGCGCTGCCGGAACTGGCCGACATGGCCATCGTGCGAACGTCGATCGCGAGCGATTCCGAGGCCGCCAAGATGGACACCCGGTCCGGCCAGTGGCAGGGCGTGCGCGACACGTTCGAAAACTGGTGGTTGGTGATCCGCGTGGCATGGCTCGGTGCCGCCCTCGGCGCGATCCCCGGCCTCGGTGCGGCGATCGTCGACTGGGTGGCCTACGGCCACGCGGCGCGCACCGAAAAGGGCGCGGAGGAAACCTTCGGCAAGGGCGACATTCGCGGCGTCCTCGCGTCGGAAGGTTCCAACAACGCCAAGGAAGGCGGCGCCCTGGTGCCGACCATCGCCTTCGGCGTGCCGGGTTCGGCGTCGATGGCGATCCTGCTCGGCGCCTTCCTGATCCACGGCCTGATCCCGGGCCCGGACATGCTGACCAAGAACCTCGACGTCACCTATTCGATGGTGTGGTCGGTGGCTATTGCCAACTTGCTCGGAGCCGGCCTCTGCTTCATGTTCTCGGACCAGTTCGCCAAGCTGGCGCTCCTGCGCTATTCGATCATCATGCCGCTGATCCTGTGCGTAGTGTTCGTCGGTGCCTTCCAGGGATCGCGCCAGTGGGGCGATATCTACACGCTGCTGACGTTCGGCACCGTGGGCTGGATCATGAAGCGTCTCGGCTGGCCGCGGCCTCCGGTCATTCTCGGCGTCGTGCTGGGCGACATCGTCGAACGCTACATGTTCATCTCGGTCGAACGCTACGGCACGGAATGGATATTCCCGACCAGCCTCGCGAACGCCCGTTGGGTCGTGCTGGCCATGTTTGCTCTCTCGATCTATGGCCTCCTGCGTCCCCTGATCAAGGAGTTCAGGATGGTCGGCGGGGCCGGGGGCATGCTCAAAGCACTGCAGCCGTCAAAACCGCAGTTCGATGTCCAGACACTGTTCTATGTCGCCTTCATCGGTCTGTTTGGCTACATGATGTACGAAGCCTCGACCTGGAACCACGATGCGCGGATCATTCCCAACATCGTCGGCTACTTCGGCCTCGGCATCCTGATCCTGAGCCTCGTGAACTACACCTTCAAGAGCCTGGAACTGGGCGCAGGCGCCGATCCCGACGACCCGGCGGTCAAAGTGAAGCGGAGCCTGCATCTCGACCTCGCGGTGCGCGGGGCGGACATGCCGAAGAAGCTGATCGCCATCCGTGCGATCGGCTATCTCGTCTGGCTGCTGGCCTACCTCCTGTCGTCGGCGCTGATCGGCATGATCCCGTCGCTCTTCCTCTTCGTGATCGCGTACATGAAGATCGAGGGCAACGAGTCGTGGAAGCTGACCCTCGCTTGCGCCTTCGGCATCACGATCTTCTCGATCGTGCTGTTCGACAAGCTCCTCTCGCTGCCCTGGCCGCAGGTGGAGTTCGTCGATCTCTACATCGTGTGGGACGAAAACGTCCAGCAGCCCATCGGCAACTGGATCGACAGCCTGTTTGCCGGACCCGGCGGCTAGATCCGGCTGATTCCACAAACACCAAGGGCGGGAGCCATGCTCCCGCCCTTTTTTGCCGTCATCAAAGCTCCGCCGGTTCAGGGATGCTCGAGCTGGGTGAACCATTCCGTCGGGAGCTCCCGGCCGAGGCCGGCGGCACGGGCCTTTTCGAAGGCGACGCCCCCGACCAGGGTGAACTGGTAGCCGATGCCGGAATAGTTCAGGAAACAGGTCATTTCCTCGGCGGTTTCGCGGCCCTTGGCGGTTCCGGTCAGCAGTTCGGTCAATTCCGCCATCGCCGACTCGTCGACCTTGGCCGAAGGGGCGTGGGCGCCCTTACGGTCTTCGGCCAGCACCACCCCGTGGGTGCGCACCACGAGCGGCGCATTGTCCTGCAGGTGGACGACGGCGCGGTCGCAGGCGTTGATCGCCTCGGGTGCGATCTCGGCCGGTTTGATGGACGAATAGTGGACGCCCTTGCGCATATGATTGTGCCCGATGATGGGGTCGAGAGCGTTGGTCGCGCAGGCGACGATATCGGCGTCCCGGATCGCATCCTCGATCGATGACGCCGGCTCGACGTCGATGCCGAGGCGCGCCGCCATGTCCCGGGCAAACGCCGTGCGGTTTGCCTTGCTGGGGGAAAAGCAGCGAATTCGCCGGATCGGGCGCTCCGCACAGATGGCCATGGCCTGCGCCCCGGCCTGCCAGCCGGACCCGATGATGGCGGCGGTTCCGGCGTCGGCACGGGCGAGGTAGCGGATGCCAAGCCCGTTCGTCGCGCCGACGCGCATGCGCTGCACGAGGCCGTCGGGAAAGATGGCGAGCGGCTCACCGTTCACCGTCGAAAACAGCAGGACCAGGCCCACATAACGGTTGCCGGGGGCGGCGGGCACCTTTTCGCGCCGGGTCGAACCGGCCACCTCGCGCCAACCGATGATGTCGGAGTTGAGCCGGATCGAGGCATAGCCGGACGGGCTGTGCACGCCGTCCATGCTTTTGAGGGCATAGACCGTGCCATCCGTGCCGGCGGGGGAAACGATTTCGGCCCGCCCACGGTTGCCGCCACGGCCCGCGGCGAGGTCGCGGTAGCCGGTGTCCAGAGCGGCGATGCAGTCCTTCATGGTGAGGACGGAATCGAGCTCGGCGTTGGTGAAAATCCAGGTCATGCGGGTTCCTTGGTGGGGGCAGAACAAAAAAGAGGACCGTCGCGTCCGGCGACGGTCCTGTTGCCGATTGGGTGTTACGGATGCACCGTTTCCGTAAACCAGTCGGTCGGCAGGTCGTGGCCGGCGCCCTGTTCGACGGCACGCTTGTAGATCACAGCGCCGGCGGCGGCGAACTGGAAGCCGAGGCCGAGGTTGTTGAGAAAGCACGTCACTTCCTTGTCGCCTTCACGTCCCTTGGCGCGGCCGACGATGAGGTCGGCGATGGTGGGAAATTTCGAAAAATCGAGATCCTTCGCCGCGTTCCAGGACTTGCCCTTGCTCTCTTCCTGGAACGGCGCACCTTCAGCGACCACCAGGATCGGGGCCGTGTCATGGGTATGCACGGCAACACGGTCGGCGGCCTTGATCGCGGCGGGATCGATCTCCGGCTTCTTGATCGAGGACAGGTGCATGCCAGGCTCGATCCAGTCCTTGAAGAAAATCGGGTCGATGGAGTTGGAGCCGCACATGGCAATGTCGGCCCCGCGGACCGCGTCTTCCGGATGCTCGACGGGCCGCACGTCGATGCCGGTCACCTCGCTCATGCGCGCGGCGAAGGCCTCCCGGTTCTCCCGGGTGGGGGAATAGCAGCGCGCTTCCTTGATGTCGCGCACGGTCAGAGCGGCGGTCAGTTGGGTTTCCGCCTGCCAGCCCGAGCCGAGCAGGCCCAGAACGCGCGAGTCTTCGCGCGCCATGTACTTGACACCAAGGCCGTTGGTGGCGCCAACGCGGATGTGCTGCAGGACGCCGTCGGGAAAGATGGCGAGAGGCTCGCCGTTCGCGGTCGAAAACAGCAGCACCAGCCCGACGTAACGGTTGCCCGGGGCGGCGGGTACCTTGACCCGGCGCTGGGTATTGCCGATCTTGGGGTTGGTGACGATATCCGAATTGATGCGGATGGCACCGACGCCGAGGGCCGGCACGACCCCGTCCATGGATTTGAGGCCGTACACGGCATCGGGCGCGTGGCTTGTCGGCGTAATGCAGTCGGATCGCTGCCGTGTCACGCCGCGGCCGAAGGCCAGTTCCTTGTAGGCCTGCTCGAGGGCCTCGACGCAATCGGGCATGGTCAGCAGTTTCTCGACGTCGTCGTTTGACAGGATAAGGGTCATGGGTCCTCCCGATCTTTTCGTTTTGCCGCCGGCATAGAAAGGGCGGGGCGGCCTTCACCGCTCCCGCCCCTTATAGCAGGCAACACTGGTGACGGCTTACTTGCAGTCGACGGTTATCGGCTCGTTCTCGCC
>WHSO01000139.1 GCA_009380075.1 Alphaproteobacteria bacterium
ACGGAATTCCCCCACGTCCACATCACGATCCGCAAGGACGGCGAGGTGCGCGATCCCGCGACCGGGCGGCCGCTGGAAGCGTCCTGCGGACCCGGCGGCGCAGCGCTCTGGAATGACAGGGCCCGGCTGGCCTACCAGCCGTCGACGATCTACGCCGCGGGGTTCGCGGCCTGGCCGCCGTCCACCAGGGCGATCAAGGAGCAGGCCGCAGGATCGGCGTCGCTGCCGTCCGACTCCCGCGCGCTGGTGCTCTGGGCGACCCTCTTCGGCGTGCGCGAGGGCGACCGGCTCATGCTGGAGATCATCGCTCCCGACGGCTCGCCGGTGACGAGGAGCGAGGTGGTCGCGGCGCGCGACCAGGCATGGCGCCTGCAATACGGCGGCAGGAAGCTGCTGACCCTGGAATGGCCCCCGGGCAACTACAACGGCCGTTTTCGCCTTGTTCGCCAGGGTCTCCGGCTGGAAAAGCGGGTCACGCTCCGGATCGACTGAGCCTCCGAACCCGGACATGAAAAGGGCGGCCCCGCCGGGCCGCCCCTCTCGTCCGCGTTTCGCCGCGCCGGCGGTTCAGGACACCGGCGTCAGCCGCTTGACCTTGCCGCTCGTGACGTGCGGCTTCACGTCCTTGCGGGTCTCGTGGGAGATCACCCGCGTGTCGTTCTGGTCGCCCGACCGGGTGCCCATCATGATCATCGGGCCGTCGCCGGTGTTCTCCAGCTGGTAGAACGAGCCGCCCTTGATCAGCGCCACCGTGCCGGGGTCCATCACCGCCTTGCCGCCGTCGGGGAAGTGCATGGTGCACTGGCCCTGGAAGACGGTGAAGGTCTGGTCCTGATTGTGGCAGTGCATCTCGTCATGATCGCCGGTGTCCGGATAGTAGTGCACCCAGGCGTGCATCTTCCGGCTGTTCATGACCCTGGTGCGCTGCTTCTCCTTCAGCGCGATGTCGACCGGCTTGATGATCTCTATAGTCACGAAGCTCTCCTGTTCAGTTGCGACCTGCCGTCTGCGCGGCGTGTTCAGCGCTTCTTGTAGTATTTGTTGAGGATGACCTCTTTTACCTCGGCGAGCTCCTTCGGGTCCAGCGCATCCATCACTTCCAGTACGCTCTTCTGAAGCGTCTCGCCGTCGAGATAGCCGGGGTTGAGGCGGCGCTTCTTCGCTTCGGCGATATAGGCCGGGTCGTTCAGCACCTCCTTCAGCGCGGCGCGGAGATAGTCCACCTTGGCTTTCGGCGTGCCCGGCGCGGCGACGATGACGCGGCCGAGCGAGGTCAGCCCCGCGCGCCAGTCGAGCCACTTTGCCATTGCCGGGCTCGGCTTGCCGACCTCGTAGGCGGTCGGTACGTCGGGGAACTCCGGCGCGCGCTCGCGCGACAGCGACAGGATGACCCGGAACTTGCCGCTGCGCACGAAGCGGGCGGCGGCCTCCGAGGTGATCACCCGCGCGTCGAGCTCGCCCTGCTCTATGGCGAGGTTCATGCCGCGGCTGCCCTTGTAGCCGTGGATGATGCGCGAATCGAAGCCCAGCGCGTGGGACAGCACCGACTGGTAGTCGGAGTTGCCGTCGGTCTTGCCCGAGCCGCCCCAGATGAAGGTGTGCTTCGCCTTGAGCGCCTCGGCGAAGGTCGGGAAGGGGAACTTGGGACCGACCATCACTATCTTGGGCGGGCCGCTGACCCGCGCCAGCCAGTTCAGCTTGCGCACGTCGTAGTTCACGCCCGTGAGCCCGAAGAGCTGCGCGCCTGCCGCCCCCTCGCCGGTGGTCAGCAGGATCGTGTGCCCGTCCGCCGGCGCCGCGACCAGCCGGTTCATGGCGCTGAGCCCGCCGGCGGCCGGCTCGTTCACCGGCACCATCTTGGCGCCGGTCTTCTTCTCGACATAGGGCAGGATGGTGCGCATGTAGGCGTCGTAACCGCCGCCGACGCTGCCCATCGTGATGAAGCGCATCTGGCGGTCCTTGTAGGCGTCCGCGGGCCCGGCGGCGGATGCGGACCAGGCGCCGAGGCACACCGCCGCCGCGGCGGCCAGTCCGGGCGCGAAAGCCGGAATTCGGAATATCTTCGAAGTCATCTGCAGGAGCTCCCTGTTATGCGTTGCCGCGGCTTTTTCTACGACGCCGCTGGCCCTGGACGGTGGAATCTACGCCTCCAGCCGGGTCTTGCATAGCCGCCGCAGCGGACGCCCGACGTCCCACGATGGCGTTTGACAGCCGGGTGACGGTAGTCCAAGAATTCCACCCAAGAGCAAAGGCATCAAAGCAAATTTCAGGAGGAGGCATCATTATGGATGGAATGCGTAAGGCGCTGGCCGGTCTGACCGGCGCGGCGATCGCTCTTGCGGTCGGGATGGGCGCCGCCCATGCCGCGGATCCGAGCTGGCTGGACAAGGACCTGCTCGCCAAGGCGAAGGCCGGCAACGAGACCAAGATCACCGTCTATTCCTCGACCAACGAACGCGAGGGCCTGCCGCTGTGGGAGAAGTTCACCGCGGCTTCCGGCATCAAGGTCGACTACGTGCGCGCCTCCGACACGAAGCTGATGGCGCGGATCACGGTGGAGAAGCGCGCCAAGCAGGAAAGCTGGGACGTGATCCAGACGACCTCGCTGAAGAAGATGCCGCAGCAATGGCTGGCAAAGTTCGA
>WHSO01000052.1 GCA_009380075.1 Alphaproteobacteria bacterium
CCAAAATCCTGTTTGAGTTCGCGCTGAAATCGTCTCTGGAGAATTCGACCGCGCAAAACGCCGCAGAACCCCGGGCCTTCCGGGCTATGAATTATAAGTGTCTGATATATATATAAAGAAAAATGGTGGGCCCGCCAGGATTCGAACCTGGGACAACACCGTTATGAGCGGTGCGTTCTGACCGCTGAACTACGGGCCCACGCTGATGGCATTACCGGTTCCCGCCGGGCGGGTGTCCGGCGCTGTCTATAGCAGACGGGGGCGGAAGCGTCACCTTCGCCCGCCCCCGCGTTTGCCCGCCCTTCCCGGCATCGTCCCTACATCGCCGCGCGCAGCACGGCGCCGAGGCGCTCCAGCGGCGCCGGATTGCGGTAGAGGCCGAGCGCCGCCGAGAAATGGCCGAGCGGCGCGACGAACAGGTTCTCCGGCGGGATTCGCCAGGCGGTGACGAGGTCCCGGCCGCTGGGATAGGGCAGGATCTCATCCGCGGTCCCGAGGAGGACGACGATGCGGGCGGGATCGAGCGCGATCGCCGCCCCCGGCTCCAGGAGCGGCATCCAGCGCTGCAGGGCGGCGCGGTCCCAGCCCGATTCAGCGAGACGCTGGGGCATGCCGAGCGCCCGCGTGAGGCTGCCGGAGAGCGCCACGTCCATGAGCGAGCCCGCCGTGGTCACCAGGAAGGCCGCGTCCGGCCGGCACGACGGCGGCCAATCGCGCGCCGCCGCCAGCGCCATCTGCGCGGCGAGGGCGCCAAGGCTGACGCCGCCCACCGCCACCGGCCCGCCGGTGGCGTCCCGCGCCCAGGCCACCAGCAGCGCGAACTCGCGCACATGGGCGTCGAAATAGTCGAGCAATCCCATCGGACCCAGCGCCAGCGTCGGCTCACCGCCGAAGGTGCCGGCGAGGCGACGCCGCCCGTGCCACGGGCCTTCCGGCCGGATAACGGTGACGCCGGCGCGGGCGAGGTCGGAGGTCAGGCTCGAGCTTTCGCGCCAGAACTCCGTCTCCATCGAGATGCCGTGGGTGAAGATGAGGGCGCCGGCGTGCGCTGCGCCCAGAGGCCGCTCGACCCGCCCCCACAGGGTGTCGGGGCGCCCGGCGACGGTGGTGTCGGCGCGCAGCCACAGCGTCTCGAACCCGTTGCCAGGAACCGGGCGTGAGAGCGCGAACTTCGGAAGGCGGTCAGGCGCCGGGAACGCCGCCGCGACCGCGGTGAGGCGGGCACCATGGCGGGCCTCGACCGCGTCGTGCGGCTGGATGTCCCAACCGAAGGGGGTGAGGCGGGCGGCACGCACCAGTGGAAGGAAGGCGGAACGCGCGGTCATCAAGGACTGGCATGCCGCAGCGCGGGCCCGTTCGATCCGCGTCAGGGATTCGGGCCGGACCTCCGCGCCGCCGAACATCGCGTCCTCCCAGCGCGCATGGGCATCGGCCTGGGCCCGGGCCCGATCCCGGGCGTGAGCAATGGCCCGGTCCAGGCGCGGACGATGGCGCGCAAGACGCGGCAGTTTGGCGAGCATGGTATCGCCGCTCCCGCCGTCGTCCAGCGCCATGGCCCACAGCCGTGATACCGGAAAGTAGAACCGCGCCAGCGCCGTCACCGCCAGCCGGTCGTAGGTCGGATGCAGGATCAGCCGCGACAGCGGCGAGGTGAGGAAAGCGGAAAGGCCCAAGGGACGCCGCTCCTGCCGCGTTGCCGCGGACGACCGTGGAATTCCTGGGACCTAGGTGTCGAGGAAGCTCCGCAGCAGGCGCGAGCGCGACGGATGCTTGAGCTTCCGCAGCGCCTTGGCCTCGATCTGGCGGATGCGTTCGCGCGTGACCGAGAACTGCTGGCCGACTTCCTCCAGCGTGTGGTCGGTGTTCATGCCGATGCCGAAGCGCATGCGCAGCACGCGTTCCTCGCGCGGGGTGAGCGACGCCAGCACCCGTGTCGTCGTCTCGCGCAGGTTGGACTGGATCGCGGCCTCGACCGGCAGGACGGCGTTCTTGTCCTCGATGAAATCGCCGAGGTGGCTGTCCTCCTCGTCGCCGATGGGCGTCTCCAGGCTGATCGGCTCCTTGGCGATCTTGAGCACCTTGCGGACCTTCTCCAGCGGCATGGCGAGGCGCTCGGCCAGCTCCTCCGGCGTCGGCTCGCGGCCGAACTCGTGCAGCATCTGGCGCGAGGTGCGCACCAGCTTGTTGATCGTCTCGATCATGTGCACCGGAATGCGGATGGTGCGCGCCTGGTCGGCGATCGAGCGGGTGATGGCCTGGCGAATCCACCACGTCGCGTAGGTCGAGAACTTGTAGCCGCGACGGTATTCGAACTTGTCCACCGCCTTCATCAGGCCGATGTTGCCTTCCTGGATCAGGTCGAGAAACTGCAGGCCGCGGTTGGTGTACTTCTTGGCGATGGAGATGACGAGCCGCAGGTTGGCCTCGACCATTTCCTTCTTGGCCCGGCCCGCCTCGCGCTCGCCGCGCTGGACGCGATGCACGATGCGCTTGAACTCGCCGATGTCGAGCATGGCGGCGGCGGCGACGTCGGCGATGTCCTTGCGGATGTCCTTGATCTCGTCGCGGTGCTTGGTGGCGAAGGCGTTCCAGCCCTTGTGCTTGAGCCGCGCGAGACGGCGCAGCCAGTTGGGATCGACCTCGTTGCAGGTGTAGCGCTCGAGGAAGTCTTCGCGGCTGACGCGGCACTTCATCGCCAGGCGCAACAGCCGGCCCTCGAGCGTCACCAGCCGGCGGTTGAGGCCGTAGAGCTCGTCCATCAACTGCTCGATGCGGCCGTTGTTCAGATGGACCTTCTCCATCAGGTCGACCAGCTCGCCGGTGAGCTTCTCGTAGCGCTTGTCGTTCGCCGGCGGCAGGGACTGGCCCTTGCGCGCCGCCGTCAGGCGCTTGTCCTGAAGAGTCTTGAGCTTCTTGTAGGTGGCCGCGATGGCGTCGAAATTGGCAAGCACGTCGGGCTTGATGCGCAATTCCATGGTGGCGAGGGAGACATTGGCCTCGCCGTCGTCGTCGTCATAGTCGTCGCCGTCGGTACCGTCTTCGCCGTTTGCCTTCGACCCGTCGTCGCCGGGCGCGGCCGCCTCGCCGTTGGCGGCCTTGGGCGCATCGGCACCGGGCGCCGGGCCGGCACCGTTCTGGGACTTGTCCTCGGAGTCGGGTCCGCCGCCGTAGGTCGCGTCGAGGTCGATGATGTCGCGCAGAAGAACCTCGTCGTTCTTCACCATGTCGCGCCACTTCATCAGCGCGGCAAGAGTCAGCGGGCTTTCACAGATGCCGCTGATCATTTCCTCGCGGCCGGCCTCGATGCGCTTGGCGATCTCGATCTCGCCCTCGCGCGACAGCAGCTCGACCGAGCCCATCTCGCGCAGGTACATGCGCACCGGATCGTCGGTGCGGCCGTATTCCTCCTCGCTGGATGACTTCTCTTCGTCGCCGTCGGACTCGGCGGGCACGATGGCCGTTCCCTCGCCGGCCGCAGCCGGGTCCTCGCCTTCCTCGTTCTCGACAACGTTGATGCCCATCTCGCTGAGATTGGCCATCACGTCCTCGATCTGCTCGGAGGAGAACTGCTCGGGCGGCAGGGCCGAGTTCAGCTCGTCATAGGTGACGTAACCGCGCTCCTTGCCCTTGGCGAGCATCTTCTTGATGGTAGCGCCCAGCGAATCGATTACCGGACCTTCGGGCGTGGTTTCATCCTGCGCCTCGTCGTTCGGGGTTTCCGCCACCTTTGTCTGCTGCTTCTTGGTCGCCATGCGCCGTCGTCCGCCTTGGTTGCCCGATGGGATCGTCAAAAATGTCTGTAAGAGTTCATTGCCACGGCGCTTCCCTCACCCTCAGGCGCCCAGCCACGATCGCGGCGCCATCGGGGGCACCGCATCACGGCACTCATTTAAGGTCTAACCATTCCAGATTCAATAGCCGAAAACCCTAAGGAATCCTTGAAATAACCTTTTTCGGGCCGTGCCGGGGGCCACGCCTTCCGCGGCAGCGTCCGGTTCAACCCTCGGGCTTGCGGCCCGGTACCTCGCCGAACGTGTCGAGGCCGGCGGAAAACGGCTCGTGTGCCTCCTCCTCCGCCTTCAGCGCGCGGAACCGCTCCCACTGCGCCTCGGTCATGTCGGAGGCCAGCGCGTGCTCGCTCAGGGCCAGTTCGGCGCGCAACCCGCCGAAATGCCGGTGCAGCGCCAGCACCTGACGGAAACCCGTCAGGGCGTCCTCGCGCGCCGCATCGGCGCGGGCGAACCAGTCGAGCACCCGCGCCGCCGGTCCGGTCAACGCCGTCACGGTCCCGGCGAACCCGCGCTCGGCCAGTGCGCGCGCCAGGGTCGCGCCGTCGAGCGGTTCGTCCCCGCGGCCGGCATCCCCGGCGGCCACGTCGAGAATGGCGAGGCGCAGGCTGTCGTACTCATGGCTGCCGATCTCGACGGCGGCGAATTCGTCGGCAAGGTCGCGCAGCAGGTCGGGACGGTTGAGAATGCAGGCGACCATGACGCGCTCACGCGCCGCGGCGCGGCCGTCCTCGGAGCCGATGAGCGGATCGCTCACCAGCCGCGTGAACGCGCGGCGCGCACCGGGCGGGCCGATCCGGCGGCGCGCGCCGGCGACGGGGGAGAAATCGGCGAAGGCATCGCGCAGGCGGGCGCGGAATTCGCCGACGTACTGTTCCTGCACCGACCGTTCGGCGATGGTGCGGGCGCGGCTCATCAGGTTCTTTTCCACCAGGGCGCGGCGTTCGGGCGTGTCCACTGGGCGGCCCCGGGTTTCGATGTCCCACACGACGGCGCTCAGCGGCCGCGCCACGGCGAGCAGCGATTCCATGCCCCCCCGGCCGCGGGCGCAGGTCAGGCTGTCGGGATCCTCGCCCTTCGGCAACTGGACGAAGCGGAAGCTGAGGCCCGGGCGGAGCAGCGGCAGCGCCCGTTCGGCCGCCCGCGCCGCGGCGCGGCTGCCCGCCGTATCGCCGTCGAAGCACAGCACCGGTTCGGGGACAACGCGCCACAGGGCCTCGATCTGGCTTTCGGTCAGCGCGGTACCGAGCGGCGCCATCGCCGGAATGCCGGCGCGCACCAGCGCGATGACGTCCATGTAGCCTTCGGTCAGGCACAGGAGCCCGGTCTCGCGCGCGTCCTTGATCGCGTGGGACCAGCCGTAGAGGTTGTGGCCCTTCTGGAACAGCGGCGTTTCCGGGGAATTGAGGTACTTGGGCTCGCCCTCGCCGAGGATGCGCCCGCCGAAGGCGATGGGACGGCCGCGCCGGTCGAAGATCGGGAAGATGACGCGGCCGCGGAAGCGGTCGTAGCTGGCGCGTTCGTCCTCGGGCTGGATCAGGAGCCCGGCCGTCACCAGCAGGCTTTCGGTGATGCCGCTCCCCATCAGCGCGGTCTTGAGCGCGCCGCGGGAATCGGGGGCGTAGCCGAGGCGGAAGCGGGCGATGGTCTCGTCATCGAGGCCGCGGTGCCGGAGGTAATCCCGCGCCGCCTGCCCGCGCGGCCCGTGCAGCTCCCTCTCGAAAAACGCCGTCGCCGCGTCGCACACGGCATAGAGCGACACCGCGGCCTCGGCCCGGCGGCGTTCCTCGGGCGAGGTCCTGGGCAATTCCAGCCCGGCGTCCTCGGCCAGGCGTTCCACCGTTTCGGGGAAGGACAGGTTCTCCGTGCGCATGACGAAGCCGATGACGTCGCCGTGCGCGCCGCAGCCGAAGCAGTGATAGAAGCCCTTGTCCTCGTTGACCGTGAACGACGGCGTCTTCTCGTTATGGAACGGGCACAGGCCGGAGAACTCCCGTCCCTTGCGGGCGAGCTTGACCTTGCGCCCGACGCGGTCGGCCAGGCCGATGCGGGCGCGTATCTCGTCGAGGAACTGGGGCGTGAAGCTCATGGCGCGGGCGCTCACGGCAGGATGTTGCGCGCGGCAATGACCGCGCGGACGCAGGCCACCATACTCCCGCGCACGGAAGGGCTCAACGATGGGGGATGTGGATAACGGATTTCAGCGGGGACAATCCGGCTGAACGCCGGTTGGCCGGGCCCTCAATTCGCCGCCAGCCGCTGCTTGACCACCTGGGCCGCCTTGGCGAAATCCATCTTGCCGGCGTAACGCTCCTTGAGCGCCGACATGGTCCTGCCCATGTCCTTGATCGAGCCGGCGCCGATGTCCGTGACCGTGGCGTCGATGGCAGAAGCGACCTCGTCGTCGGACATCTGCCTGGGCAGGAAGGTCTTGATGATCTCGATCTCTTCCTCTTCCTGGCGCACCAGGTCGGGACGGTTGCCCTTCCGGTACTGTTCGATCGAATCGTGGCGCTGCTTGATCATCTTCTGCAGCATTTCGAGGAGCGCATCGTCGCCGATGCCGCCGCCGCCGCTGCGCGCCGCGATGTCGCGGTCCTTGAGCGCGGCGAGGATGAGCCGCAGGGTCGAGGTCGCGCGCACGTCCTTGGCCTTCATGGCCGTCTTCAACGCGTCGTTGATGTCCTGGCGCAGCATCGTGGCTCCGTGGGATGGATCACCGTGGAGGAAAGCGCGGACCTTAGCGAATTTCCGTTGCCTTCGCAACGACGGTGAATTTTATAACTTCTTGAAAATAATGGCGAAATTTTATCCCAAGGGCCTTGACGGCGGCCCTTCAAGTCATTAAGTAACGCGCGTTTACCCGCCGTCGTTCCCTGCGTACAACGCGGACCCTCCCCGAAAGGGATCGAATCCATGGCGAAAGCCACGCCGACGCCTCCCACTGCGCGCGCCAGGTCGCGGCAGGGAGGCGTGGTTCCGCCGCCCGCGTCATCTCCCGCCAAACCCCTGAGCCCGGTGGAGCGTCTCGACTTCGCCACCCGCACCCGGCCGGCCGACGCCACCGCGGCACTGGTGCTTGCCGACGGTACCGTGTTCTGGGGCCGCGGCTTCGGCGCCGGCACCGTGACGGTGGGCGAGGTCTGCTTCAATACCTCGATGACCGGCTATCAGGAGATCCTGACCGACCCGTCCTATGCCGGGCAGATCATCACCTTCACCTTCCCCCATATCGGCAACACCGGCGCCAATCCCGAGGACATCGAGACCATGACTCCGGCGGCGCGCGGCCTCGTCGTGCGCGCCAACGTGACCGAACCGGCGAGTTGGCGCGCGGCGAAGCACCTGGAGCACTGGCTGCTCGGCCACGGGCTGCCGGGAATCGGCGGCATCGACACAAGGGCGCTGACGGCGCGCATCCGCGACGCGGGCGCCCCTTCGGGCGCGCTCCAGTCGGCGCCGCAGGGCGCGCTCGGCACCGCCTCCGGCGCCCAGATCGACATAGGCGCCCTGCATCGGATGGCGTCGGAATGGCCGGGGCTCGAGGGCATGGACCTCGCCCGCGAGGTGACCTGCCATCAGACCTATTCGTGGGACGAGACCCGCTGGCAGCTCGGCAAGGGCTACGGCGCCCTGTCGTCGCCGCGTTTCAAGGTGGTGGCGGTGGACTACGGCGCCAAGCACAACATCCTGCGCTGCCTCGCCAGCCTCGGCTGCGCCGTCACCGTAGTGCCGGCGGAAACCTCCGCCGCCGATATCCTGCGCCACAATCCCGACGGCATCTTCCTGTCCAATGGCCCGGGCGACCCGGCGGCGACCGGCCGCTATGCGGTGCCGGCGATCCGCGAACTGTTCGCCTCGGGCAAGCCGGTGTTCGGCATCTGCCTCGGTCATCGACTGCTGGGCCTGGCGCTCGGGGCGAAGACGAGGAAGATGGCCATCGGCCACCGCGGCGCCAACCACCCGGTCAAGGACCTAGCCACCGGCAAGGTCGAGATCACCAGCCAGAACCACGGCTTCGTCGTCCTCGACGACTCCCTGCCGGCAGGCGTGGAGAAGACCCACGTGTCGCTGTTCGACGGCTCCCTCGAAGGCCTGCGGGTAAAGGACAAGCCGGTATTCAGCGTGCAGTACCACCCGGAAGCCTCCCCCGGCCCCCAGGACAGCCATTACCTGTTCGAACGCTTCGTCGCGATGATGGAAAAAAAGCAATAATCCATGCCCAGACGCACCGACATCTCCTCGAAGAGTCCTGCACTTTGCTCCCCTCCCCCCTTGTGGGGGAGGGTCGGGGTGGGGGGTGCCCTTTCGAGGGCTCAATGGGAGGGCCATGCCCCATGGCAGACGAGAGAGCCCGCACGCTGCGCCAGCAACCCACCGATGCCGAGCGCAGGCTTTGGTCGATCTTGCGGAACCGGCAGTTGTCCGGGCACAAGTTCCGCCGTCAAGCCTCGATCGGCCGCTACATCGCCGATTTCGTCTGCTTCGAGAGCAAGCTGGTGGTCGAGGTGGACGGGGGGCAACACGCAAATTCCCGTGATGACGCGAAACGCACGGCGTGGCTCGAATCCCAAGGCTTCCGGGTTGTGCGCTTCTGGAACAACGACGTGCTCGAAAACATCGACGGGGTCGCTCAATCCATCCGCGCGGCCCTGGCGGAATAGCTTACCCCCCACCCCAGCCCTCCCCCACAAGGGGGGAGGGAGTCCACGGCGGAAGCGCCTCTGATGCCCAGGCGCACCGACATCAATTCCATCATGATCATCGGCGCCGGGCCCATCGTCATCGGCCAGGCCTGCGAGTTCGACTATTCCGGCGCCCAGGCGTGCAAGGCGCTGAAGGAAGAGGGCTACCGCGTCATCCTCGTCAATTCCAACCCGGCGACGATCATGACCGACCCGGGCCTCGCCGACGCCACCTATATCGAGCCGATCACCCCGGTGATGGTGGAGAAGATCATCGCCAAGGAGCGCCCGGATGCGATCCTGCCGACTATGGGCGGGCAGACGGCGCTGAATACCGCGCTGACGCTGGCGACCCGCGGCGTGCTGGCGAAATACGGCGTCGAGCTGATCGGCGCCACCAAGCAGGCCATCGACAAGGCCGAGGACCGCGAGCTGTTCAAGAACGCCATGGCGCGCATCGGCCTCGACTGCCCGCGTGGCATGCTCGCCCACAACATGGAGGAGGCGCGCGCGGCGCTGGCCTTCGTCGGCCTGCCCGCCATCATCCGGCCGTCGTTCACGCTGGGCGGCACCGGCGGCGGCATCGCCTACAACCGCGACGAGTTCGAGGACATCGTGGCCGGCGGCATCGACGCCTCCCCCACCGGCGAGGTGCTGGTCGAGGAATCGGTGCTCGGCTGGAAGGAGTACGAGATGGAGGTCGTCCGCGACAGGGCGGACAACTGCATCATCGTCTGCTCGATCGAGAACGTCGATCCCATGGGCATCCACACCGGCGATTCGATCACGGTCGCGCCGGCGCTGACGCTGACTGACAAGGAATACCAGATCATGCGCAACGCCTCGATCGCGGTGCTGCGCGAGATCGGCGTCGATACCGGCGGCTCCAACGTGCAGTTCGCGGTCAACCCGGAGAACGGTCGCCTCGTCGTCATCGAGATGAACCCGCGCGTGTCGCGCTCCTCGGCGCTCGCCTCCAAGGCCACCGGCTTCCCCATCGCCAAGGTCGCGGCCAAGCTCGCGGTCGGCTACACGCTGGACGAGCTGACCAACGACATCACTCGCGTGACGCCGGCGTCGTTCGAGCCGACCATCGACTACGTCGTCACCAAGATGCCGCGCTTCACCTTCGAGAAGTTCCCCGGCACGGCGCCGCTGCTCACCACCTCGATGAAATCGGTGGGCGAGGCGATGGCCATTGGCCGCACCTTCGCCGAAAGCCTGCAGAAGGCGCTGCGGTCGCTGGAGACCGGGCTCACCGGCCTCAACGAGGTCGAGATTCCGGGCGCCGCCGGCGCCGACCCCAAGGACGCCATCCGCAAGGCGCTGGGCAGCCCGACGCCGGATCGCCTGCTGGTCATCGCCCAGGCGTTCCGCGAGGGCGTCTCGGTCGAGGAGATCTTCACCGCCTGCCGGGTCGACCCGTGGTTCCTGCGCCAGGTGAAGGACCTCGTCGATGTCGAGGCCGAAGTGCGCCGGAAGGGCCTGCCGCGGGACGCGGGCGGGCTGCAGCGGCTCAAGGCCATGGGCTTTTCCGATGCGCGGCTGGCCGAACTCGCCGGCATGACCGAGAACGAGGTCGCGGTCCTGCGCCGGCGCCGCGGCATCCATCCGGTCTACAAGCGCATCGACACCTGCGCCGCCGAGTTTCCGTCGCTGACGCCTTACATGTATTCGACCTACGAAGGCGCCGGGCTGGTTCCGGGCGCGAGCGAGTCCGACGTCTCCGACCGCAAGAAGGTCATCATCCTCGGCGGCGGGCCCAACCGCATCGGCCAGGGCATCGAGTTCGACTACTGCTGCGTCCACGCCGCCTATGCCATGGCCGACGCCGGAATCGAATCGATCATGGTCAACTGCAACCCTGAGACCGTGTCCACCGACTACGACACGTCGGACCGCCTCTATTTCGAGCCGCTGACCGACGAGGACGTGCTCGAGATCGTGCGCGAGGAAACGGCCCGGGGGAAGCTGCTCGGCGTCATCGTCCAGTTCGGCGGCCAGACGCCGCTGAAGCTGGCCAAGGGGCTCGCCGCCGCCAGGGTGCCGATCCTCGGCACCAGCCAGAACGCCATCGACGTGGCCGAGGACCGCGACCGGTTCAAGAAGCTGCTCGACCGCAACAGGCTGCGCCAGCCGGAAAGCGGCATCGCCACCTCGGCCCGCGGCGCGCGCGCCATCGCCCGGCGCATCGGCTATCCGGTGCTGCTGCGGCCAAGCTACGTGCTCGGCGGGCGGGCGATGGAGATCATCTACGACGACGCCGAGCTCGAGCGTTACATGAAGGTCACAGTCAAGGCGTCAAGCGCCAACCCGGTGCTGGTGGACCGGTATCTCTCCGACGCCATCGAGGTCGACGTCGACGCGCTCGCCGACAGCAAGACCGTGGTCGTCGCCGGCATCATGGAGCATATCGAGGAAGCCGGCGTCCATTCCGGCGATTCGGCCTGTTCGCTGCCGCCGCGATCGCTGTCGGACAAGATCATCGGCGAGATCCGCGACCAGACGGCGAAGCTCGCCAAGGCGCTCAAGGTCGTCGGCCTGATGAACGTGCAATACGCGGTCAAGGACGACACGCTCTACATCCTCGAGGTCAACCCGCGGGCGTCGCGCACGGTGCCCTTCGTCGCCAAGGCGACCGGCCAGCCCATCGCCAAGATCGCGGCGCGCGTCATGGCCGGGGAGAAACTTGCGTCGTTCCGGCTCAAGTCGTTCCTCGAAGACGCGTCCCGCGCCTCCCATGTCGCGGTCAAGGAATCGGTGTTTCCCTTCGCCCGCTTCCCCGGCGTCGACATCATCCTCGGGCCGGAGATGAAATCCACCGGCGAGGTGATGGGAATCGATTCCGATTTCGACCGCGCCTTCGCCAAGAGCCAGCTCGGCGGCGGCACCAAGGTTCCGCTCGAGGGCACGGCGTTCTTCTCGGTCAAGGACGGGGACAAGCCGCACATGGTCGCGCCGGCGATGGAGCTGGTTGCGCTCGGCTTTACGATCATCGCGACGCGCGGCACGGCGCTCTCGCTGCAGGCGAACGGCGTGCCCTGCACCTTCGTCAACAAGGTACTGGAAGGCCGTCCCCACATCGTCGACGCCATGAAGAACGGCGAGGTGCAGCTTGTGTTCAACACCGTCGAGGGAACCCAGGCCATCCGGGACTCCTTCGATATTCGCCGCACCGCGCTCGTCTACAAGATTCCCTACTACACCACCGTGGCGGGCGCGCTGGCCGCGGCCCGCGGCATCGCAGCGGTCAAGGCGGGCGAGCTCGACGTGCGTCCGCTCCAGTCCTATTTTTCCTGAAGTCTTTGCGCTATAGTTTTGGCGTTGGGGCCGATCGGTGCCCCTCCCCGGCATGCGAAAGCTGGCCCGAAGCCCCAGTCTTCGGGGCGGGTTGTTATTCGGCGTCGTCCGGGGATGAGTGCAACAACAGGTTCGGACGGAACGATGGACAAGGTTCCCATGACCCAGGCCGGGTACGACAGCCTGGTCGAGGAAGCGAAGCGGTTGAAGACGGTGGAGCGCCCGGCGGTCGTCAAGGCGATCGAGGAAGCGCGCTCCCACGGCGACCTTTCGGAGAACGCCGAATACCATGCCGCGCGCGAAAAGCAGGCGTTCATCGAGGGCCGCCTGATCGAGATCGAGGACAAGATCGCCCGCGCCGCCGTGATCGACGTGAGCCAGATGTCGGGCTCGGTCATCCGCTTCGGCGCCACCGTGAAGCTGGTGGACGAGGACACCGACGAGGAATCCACCTACACCATCGTCGGCGAGGACGAAGCCGACATCGCCCGGCGCCGGCTCTCGGTCACGGCGCCGCTCGCGCGCGCGCTGATCGGGCGGCAGAAGGGCGATTCGGTCGATCTGACCACGCCCGGCGGCTCCAAGAGTTACGAAATCCTCAAGGTGACCTATAAGTAAAGGCACGCCGCGGCGCGCAAGCGCCGCCATCTTGTCACGCCGCGCGTCCTGACCTAAGGTCGCGATGACCCCGGGCAAACGGCGCCCGGCCAGACGGATCCCCGTCCAAGACCGTGTCCACCCCAGGTGGGGGAAGGACGCGGCGTGTCATGCCCGGAACGGCGCCCCGTTTCTTCCTTCGCCGAACGAACGGAGGTCGAAATGGTCGGGCAAGCACCCCACGAACCGTCGGAACTCTCGGACGACACATCGCCGCCGCCGTCCTTTTCGACGGCGCTGTCCTACTGGCTGCGCCTCGGCCTCATCAGCTTCGGCGGCCCCGCTGGACAGATCAGCATCATGCAGACGGACCTGGTCGAGCGCCGGCGCTGGATCGCGCAGGGCCCGTTCCTGTCCGGGCTCAATCTCGCCATGCTGCTGCCCGGGCCCGAGGCGCAACAGCTCGCCACCTACATCGGCTGGCGGCTGCACGGACTCAGGGGCGCACTGGCCGCCGGCATCTTGTTCGTCGCCCCCGGCGCGGTGCTGCTCGGCATCCTCGCCTGGCTCGCCGCCGTCCACGGCGATGCCCCCGTGGTCGCGGCGCTGTTCGACGGCTTCCGCCCGGTGGTCGTGGCGATCATCGCCTGCGCCCTGTGGCGCCTCGCCCGCCGCAGCCTGAAGAGCGCCGCCGCCTGGGCGCTCGCGGTCGCCGCCTTCGCCGCGCTGGCCATCCTGCGGGTACCGTTTCCACTGGTGATCGGCGCCGCCCTGCTGACCGGTGCCCTGACCGCGCGGATGTTTCCGGGGCTGTTCACCTTCGGCCACGGCGGCGCCGGAGGCGCGAACCCGGAAACCGACGTCGCGGCCCGCGGCGGCGACGCGCGCCGCCTCGTGCGCCTGATCCTCGTCTTTGCCGCGCTGTGGGTGGGGCCGGTCGCCCTCGTCGTCGGGGCATTTGGCACGAACCCCTGGGCCGGCATCGCCGAACTGTTCACCACGGCCGCCTTCGTCACCTTCGGCGGCGCCTATGCGGTCCTGCCCTACGTCGCCGGCGAAGCGGTCGAGCATTACCGCTGGCTTTCCTCCGGCGACATGATCAACGGTTTGGCGCTGGCGGAGACGACGCCGGGACCGCTGATCCTGGTGACGCAGTGGATCGGCTGGTTCGCCGGCTACAACCAGGCCGGCGCGTTGCCGCCAGTGGTGGCCGGCGTGCTCGGTGCGGCGCTGACCACCTATGTCACCTTCCTGCCCTGTTTCCTGTTCATCCTCGCGGGGGCGCCCTACGTTGACCGCGTGTCGCGCAATGCCACCGCCTCCGCGGCGCTGGGCGCGGTGACGGCGGCGGTGGTGGGGGTAATCGCGTCGCTCGGCGTCTATATCGGCCGGGCCAGCCTGTTTCCGGACAGCGTGCGCGGGGACTGGGGCCCCGACGCCTTCGCCCTCGCCGCCGCGCTGGCGGCCCTGGGCGTGCTGCTGTTCACGCGGATCGGCATTCCATGGATCGTGCTGGCGGGCGGGGCCGCCGGGATCGCGGCGCGGATGGTGGGCCTCATCGGCTAGGAACCGCGGCCGCCGCGCGGCTCAGGCCGCGCTCACGTCTTCTTGTCCGCCGCGATCGGAACCCCCGGCTTGTCCTTCGAGGTGCGGATCGTCTCCAGCGTCTGCACCCGGGCGACATGGGGGGTGGAGGTGAGCTTCATGGTCAGCGCGTCGCGGTGGGGCTTGTCGCGCGCCACCACCTTGATCAGGAAATCGCCGCCGCCGCGGATCATGTGGCACTCGCGCACCTCGGCCCAGTCGGCGACGGCGTCCTCGAAACTGGCGAGCACGTCCTGGGCCTGGGAATCGAGCCCGACGAGGGCGAAGAACATTTCCCTGAAGCCGAGCGCTTCGGCTTCGAGGTCGGCGTGATAGCCCTTAATGAAGCCGGAGGTCTCCAGTGCGCGCACGCGGCGCAGGCACGGCGGCGCCGAGATGCCGGCGCGGCGGGCCAGCTCCACGTTGGTCATCCGCCCGTCCTCCTGCAGGTCGGCGAGGATACGGTGGTCGATGCGATCGAGGCGGACGCGTTGCATGCAGGAACTCCCGTCACGGGCGGCGGCCTGTCGTCGGGGGAATCGCAGCCACCTTCCCGTGCGCCCTTTATAGTCCGAGGGTAATATTATTTCAATGCGGGGCGGATCGACGGCATAAGGTGCCGCCCCCGGGGCGGGCGGAACGACCGGGACTTGTCCCCAGAATTCCGGCCCGTGCACACCCCCTCACCCTTGCAGCGGGGCGTCGCCGTTTCTATGTTAAGGGGCCTTTTTCACTCCCACCGGATGCCTCCCGTCATGCCCGAACCGACTCACGCCAAGGTGCTCATTCTCGGGTCGGGCCCGGCCGGGCTGACCGCCGCGATCTATGCCGCGCGCGCCAGCCTGTCGCCGCTCATGGTTGCGGGGATGCAGCCGGGCGGCCAGATGACCATCACCACCGACGTCGAGAACTACCCCGGCTTCGCCGACGTCATCCAGGGCCCCTGGCTGATGGAGCAGATGCAGAAGCAGGCCGAACACGTCGGCACCCGGATCGTTTCCGATGTCGTCACCAAAGCGGACTTCTCCCAGCGCCCGTTCGTGCTGACGGCGGATTCCGGCGCCGTCTTCACCGCCGATACGGTCATCATCTCGACCGGCGCGACGGCACGCTGGCTCGGCCTGCCGAGCGAGGAGAAATTCAAGGGCTTCGGCGTCTCCGCCTGCGCCACCTGCGACGGGTTCTTCTTCCGCGGCAAGGCCGTCGCGGTGGTCGGCGGCGGCAACACCGCGGTGGAGGAAGCGATCTACCTCACCAACCACGCCACCCACGTCACCGTGATCCACCGGCGCGACACGTTCCGCGCCGAGAAGATCATGGTCGAGCGGCTCATGGCCAATCCCAGGATCTCGGTCGTCTGGGACAGCGTCCTCGACGAGGTGCTCGGCACCGGCAATCCCCCGGGCGTCACCGGCGTCCGGCTCAAGAACGTGAGGACGGGCGCCGTCAGCGAGATGGCGGTGGATGGCGTCTTCATCGCCATCGGCCACACGCCGAACACGGCGATCTTCAAGGGCCAGATCGACATGGACCCGGACGGCTATCTGCACACCCGGCCCGATTCGACGGCGACCAACGTTCCCGGCGTCTTCGCCGCCGGCGACGTGCAGGACAAGGTGTTCCGCCAGGCGGTCACGGCGGCGGGCACCGGCTGCATGGCCGCGATCGAGGCCGAAAAGTTCCTTGCCGCGCACGATCACGCAAGCGGCCGGAAGGCGGCGGAATAGGCGCCGAAACGGGCGACGGCGCGGTCTTCCGCACCCGGCGCCGGAGAGCACATGGACTGGGACAAGCTCAGGATTTTTCACGCCGTCGCGGAAGCCGGAAGTTTCACCCACGCGGGTGAAGCCCTCAATCTCTCGCAATCGGCGATCTCGCGCCAGGTCTCGGCGCTGGAACACGACCTCGGCGTGCCCCTGTTCCATCGCCACGCGCGCGGGCTGGTCCTGACCGAACAGGGGGAGCTGCTGTTCGGCACCACCCGCGACGTGGTGCAGAAGCTCGCCACCGCGCAGGCGATGCTGATGGATTCGACCGAGCGGCCGCGGGGCGTGCTCAAGGTCACCACGACGGTGGCGCTCGGCTCGATCTGGCTGACGCCGCGGGTCAAGCAGTTCATGGAATTCTATCCCGAGGTGCGGCTCACGCTCCTGCTCACCGACGAGGAGATCGACCTCGGCATGCGCGAGGCCGATGTCGCCATCCGCCTCAACCCGCCGACCCAGCCGGACCTGGTGCAGCGCAGCCTGATGACGATGCACAATCACGTCTATGCCGCGCCCGAATACCTCAAGACCCACGGCATGCCCGGGTCGATGGAGGACCTCCGGAATCACAACCTGATCATGTACGGCGAGGACCTGCGCCCGCCGACCGCCCACGTGAACTGGCTCATGGAGCGCCTGCGCAAGGCCGGCGTGACACCGCGCAACGTGCTCAAGGTCAACAACATCTACGGCATCTTCCGGGCCGTGCAATCGGGTATCGGTGTCGCCGCCCTGCCCGACTATACCATCGGCCAGGTGGGGTCGAATCTGGTCCGCATCGTGCCCGAACTGGCGGGACCGACCTACGATACCTATTTCGTTTATCCGGCCGAGTTGCGGTCCTCGAAACGCGTCGCGGTATTCCGCGATTTCCTCCTCGCCCAGATCAACGAAAGCCTGTTCTGAGCCCGATTCCGGGCGGGATTCCAGTGCGTTAAGCCATGCATCCCGCGCATATCTCCCTTGATCCTTTGGCTCTGGAATCCCCGCCGGGAAACCTTATCTTTGGAACCGTAAACAGACGGCGCGTGTTCTTACAGTATCCCGTTTCCAGCGCGCCACCCGGGACCAGTCGTTTTCTTCCGGGCCGCTGTTTCGAGTTTCCCGGTGCAATGCCGGGAATACGGGACCCTTCGGGGCCCCGACGTCTCCCAGACGTGAAGCCTCCCTGTTAAACTTGCCGGGAACTTCGGTTCCCGGCATTTTTCTTTTCCGGGTGTACCGGACAAAACACAAAAAGAACCTGTGGGAGGCTCGACATGGCGAAAGCCGACATCTCCGCCCGCGTCGGCGTCATCAAGCCGACGCTGAAGTCCCGCTCGCTTCAGGACCTGCGCGAGCTCCTGCCCGCCGGCGTGGAGCTGATCGACGAGCAGATGGGCTTTGCCTACCGCTCCCTCGACGAGTTCCGCGCGGCGATGCCGGCCTACGCCGAGAAGGTGACGTCCCTCGCCGCCAGGGGCGTCGACATGATCCATCCCGAGGGCGCGCCGCCGTTCATGCTGCAGGGCCGGGCCGAGGAAACGCGCCTCATCGACGAATGGCAGGCGCGCCACGGCGTGCCGGTGTTCACCACCGGCTCGACCCAGGTCGCCGCCATGCGGGCGCTGGGGGTGAAACGCGTCGTCGGCTTCACGCCGTTCGCGGGCGAGCTGGCGGACGCCTTCGCCGCCTATTTCACCGACGCGGGTTTCGACGTGCTGTTCATGGGCAAGCCGGTGGCCGAGGACGAAAACGTCTACGATCTTTCGACGCCGCAGATCGCCGAGCGCATCGTTGCCGCCTTCGCCGGCGTGCCGAGGGGCGCCGAAGCGCTCTACATCCTCGGCAGCGACTGGCGGGTGATCGACGTGATGGCGCGGCTGGAAGGCGCGCTGCAAATTCCCGTGCTGCATCCGGTCATGGTGCGCTGCTGGTACATCCTGAAGATGCTCGGCCTCGACGATCCCGTCCCCGGCCGCGGCCGCCTGCTGGCGCAGATGCCGCCGCTGCCGTAAAGGAGGCCGGTCATGCGACGGGAGACGGGGTGACTCCTTCGGTCAGCGCGGACAGTTTGAGCCAACGGCCGATCGATGCGCGTAGGCTTTCATCTCCGATCAACTCGATTTCATCTGCCGCGATCGCGCGGGACAGTCGATCATTGCCGATCCAGACCCGCGCGAGGACCGGCACCGTCGTGGTGACGTAGAGATCGATGTCGCGCCCGGGATCGCTCTGGCACAGGTCGACGCCGCTTGAGTCCGCAAGGACCCACCACAGGCGTGTTTCGACGGGGGCGTCGGTATATTCGAACCGGAGCACCGCCTCTCCCGCGGGCAGGGCCGAGACGTCGATGCGACGCCGCATATCCCACATCAGTACCCCGGCATCCCAGTCGTTGTCCTCGATGGCGCTTTCCACCCACTTGCGCCCCCACTCGCCCATCGCTTCGATGATCGGACGCAGTTCCTCCCCCGACGACGTGAGCCGGTATTCGACCGACTGGGAACCGCGCTGGCCGGCGCGGCGAATGACCCCCACCTTTTCGAGATCCTTGAGCCGCTGGGACAGCAGCGCGCGCGACATCAGCGGGACGCCCCGGTGGATCTCGTTGAAGTGCCGGCTGCCGGCGATCAGTTCGCGCAATACCAGCGGGGTCCAGCGGGTCGTCAGGACCTCCGCCGCCTTGGCGACCGGGCAGAACTGACCGTAGCCGCCGTTTCTGCTCATGATGCGTCCTCCGCAGGGATGCGTAACGCTCTGAAAATACAAAAAACTGCCGGTTCACTTCCTGAACTGGTTTGCCCCCTGCCGGTCCCCCACTATTGCCGTCCCATCGCGGGCCTATAGATGGCTTCGCGTGCCATGACAGGAGACCATCATGACACAGACCGCGCACACCGACAAAGTCGTACCCATGGACCAGAAGATCGACCTCGCCCGGTTGATCGCCGAGATCGGCCCCATCATCGGCAAGGATTCGGCCGCGCTGGATGAAAATGCCACCTTCGTGGATGCCAACTACGATCTTTTGAAGAAACGCAAGGTGTTCTCTGCACTCGTACCTGCGGACCTGGGCGGCGGAGGCGCCGCGCACAGCGACATGTGCGAGTTCCTGCGCGGGCTCGCCCATCACTGTCCCTCTACGGCGCTGGCGTTGTCGATGCACCAGCACCTCGTCGCCGCTGCCGTGGCGAACCATATCAACGGACGGCCGGGCAAGAAGCTCCTCGACCGTGTCGCCGCCGATCAGACCGTTCTGATCAGCACCGGCGCCAACGACTGGATGGAATCCAATGGCACGATCGAACGGGTCGACGGCGGCTACCGCGTCAGCGCCCGCAAGCCGTTCGGCAGCGGCGCGCCCCGCGGCGGCGTCCTGGTGACCTCGGCGCCCTTCGAAGACCCGAAGGAAGGGTGGCAGGTGCTGCATTTCCCCGTGCCGTTTTCCGCCAAGGGCGTGTCGCTCGCGGGCGACTGGGACACGCTGGGCATGCGCGCGACAGGTTCGGAGACCGTGATCCTCGACGACGTCTTCGTGCCGGACGACGCGATCGCGCTCCGGCGTCAGCGCGGACAATATGTCCCGGCCTTCAACGTTATCCTGACGGTCGCCGCACCGCTGATCCTCTCGGTCTACGTCGGCATCGCCGAAGCCGCGGCGGAAATCGCCCGCAGGCATGCCGCGGGCCGCGCGGACGATCCGGGCACCACGTACCTGCTGGGCGAAATGACTAACCTGCTGACCACCGCCCAACTGGCGCGGGACGACATGGTGCGGATCGCCAACGACTACGACTTCAAACCCACCGTCGAAACCGCCAACGCCATCCTCGTTCGCAAGACGATTACCGCGAACGCCGTTCTCGCGACGACGGAAAAGGCGATGGAGGCGGCGGGCGGCGCCGGGTTCATGCGCAAGACCGGGCTCGAACGGCTGCTTCGCGACGCCCATGGCGCGGCGTATCACCCGCTGCCCGAAAAGCGCCAGCACCTGTTTACCGGCCGGCTTGCCCTCGGGCTCGACCCCATCAGCGGGGGCGCGGCCGCGTAAATACGGCGCAAAACGCAGTTGCCTGCCGCCCCCGCCATCAATGATGGTGGGGGCCGCCTTTCAGGCTACACTGAGCTACTTGTGGTCCCGCGCGTAAAAGCGCCGTCCGTGTCTTAATGCGATAACCACAGACAACATGCCGAATATCATACCAATCAGGCCTACTTCCGGCGCATACCTTTCGAGAAAAGTTGCCTTAGTTACACGGATACTAGTTCCAGCAAGCCATTGATCCCACGGCATTACAAAAATAGATATTATCAACATCGCCGCGCCCACCCAGAAGGCGATAGCTACCTCCATGCGACTTATCCTACTAAAATAAGTATTTTCTGACGCAGCACTCGCAGCTATGGGTAAGAAAACTAATACCATCGCGAAGAGGTACAAAGCTATGTACAAAACCATCCGTGCAGCCGCGCCACCATACGGGCATCCAAACTTCTGAATCTGCTGCTCGATGATTAAGACAAGGCCTTCCACTTGGTTGCGGATCGTACCCGAGACTTCTGCGGTACGTGAATAGTCGCCAAAACGCAAAAAGATCTCTGAAATTGGAAAGCGACCGCTGTCCGCGGTAAACACGTAATGAACTTCGTCAGCTATTTCGGGGCCACGATGCATAATGCTCTTACTAAAATCGCGGGCAAGGGTGAACTTTGACGTTTTGCTTTGAACCGTAAGGCTCTCTCTTTCAGAGAGGTATTTGTCTTGTTCGGCAAGCCTGCGGGTTAGGTCTCTATTCGCTTCAACGCGGAAAGAACGAACGCGATCAATAAATGCTGAAAAGTCAGAGTAGGTGACGTCAATAGCGCAAAGCTGGACTGTTCGAGTGTGCGTTTCTTGTCCCTCGGCGCGATCTACCGAGAAAACAAGTAACGTAAATGCGAGGCCAAGAAGGATTTTGAGGTCTATGCGCATATTTCAGGCTAGCGTGATATTTATTTAGCATAGAGCTTTCTTGCCAATGCCGTTAAGGAATCATCGCCACCACCGGCACCGTCGACGCCATCGGCTCAACCCCGTCACCCCGCCGTCGGCAATTGCGGGGCGATGCTTCGCCGGCGACAGAAAGGAAGGTTTCCCGGCCTATTCGGCCCGCACCGCGACGTTTTCGGTGCCGGGGGTCTCGGTATTGAACCCGACCTTGCCGATGCCCGGCAGCCGCAGGGCGAGTTCGCCTGGATCGACGCCGATAGAGAGGCCGAGGAGATTCACTTCCAGCCCTTCGGCGGCGGACACCAGCACCCCGGCAATGCCGAACAGCGACACCTGGCCGCCGCCGCCCGACGGCGTACGGGCGAAGATGCTGCCGTTGGACAGGAAGTCCTTGCCGATGGCATGGGGCGGCAGGTCGGCCTCGATCTCCGGCACCCGGCGCAGCACATGGGCGACGAAGGTGTTGCTGTTGGGCCCCGGCCAGGTGCGATAGCTGTCGGGATACGGATAGGTCGCCACCGCGGCGCGGATCTTCCCGATCGCCGCCGCCGCGCGCGGCCCGCGCAGGTCGGCGATCACCTCGGGCTTCGCGCCGAACCAAAACCGGTCGGGCGCGCCTTCGGTGACCTGCAGGGAGGCTCCGCTGCGGCGCACGGCCCAGCCGGTGACCTCGTATGTAGTGAACTGCGGCGCCCGCTCGGGCTTGACCGCGATCCAGGTGTGCACGGCGAAGGCACCGCGCCATTTGAACGCGCGGGCGGCATAGACCTGGACCACCGCTTCAGGGGTCGTCGCCGGGTCCGGGCCGATGCCGGCGGGCTCGCGGCTCGCCGTCGTCCAGTCGCCGGTCAGGCGCGCGCAGCCGGTGAGGCCGGTGGCGGCGAGCGGCCCGGCCAGCAGCAGCAGAAGGACGGCGACGGTGCGACGAAAGATTTTCATGGCGGGTCCGGGCGGTGTGGGGGGACCCACTCTACATCATGGAATTGGGGCGAGGAAAAGGCCGGCGCAGGACAGGCACACACGCCGGCGGGCCGTTAACCATGCGCCCATCGTCACACAGTGCCGGTACAGCGCGGCTACATGTACAGCTTTTCGCCCTCGAGCCCCTTGTAGAGGTCCGCCACGTACTCGCCGTAGCCGTTGAACAGTTGCGACGGCGCGCGGCGGTTCTCGCCGAGGATGTTTTCCGACGCCTGGCTCCAGCGCGGATGCGCGACCTCGGGATTGACGTTGGCCCAGAAGCCGTACTCCGACGGCCCCATCTTTTCCCAGAACGTCTTCGGCCGTTCGTCGGTGAAGGAGACGCGGACGATCGATTTGACGCACTTGAAGCCGTATTTCCACGGCGCGACGAGGCGCAGCGGCGCGCCGTTCTGCTTCGGGATCGGCTTGCCATAGAGCCCGGTGGCGATGAAGGCGAGTTCGTTGGTCGCCTCGGCCATGGTCAGGCCCTCGACGTAGGGCCACGGGTACCAGACCTGCTTGAGCCCCGGCGCCAGGGACGAATCGCCGAAGGTCTCCATCCGCACGTACTTGGCCCCGGACTGCGGCTTGGCCAGGTCCACCAGCGCCTTCATCGGGAAGCCCGACCACGGCACCGTCATGGCCCAGGCCTCGACGCAGCGGAAGCGGTAGACGCGTTCCTCGAGCGGCATCTTGGCGAGCAGGTCGTCGATGGCGATGTCGAAGGGCTTCTCCACCATGCCGTCGATCTTCACCGTCCACGGCCGGATGCGAAGCTGCCGGGCGGCGCGGGAGATCGACTTGGTGCCGCCGTATTCGTAGAAGTTGTTGTACTCGGTGGCGAATTTCTCGAGCGTCTCGGGCCGGTCGACGCGGTAGCGCAGGTTGCGGGCGACCGGATAGAGCTTGGCCGACGGGTCGCCGGCGGCGCCCGACGCGCCGCCCGGCGCCGTGCTGTTCGAGGCTTCCTTGCCGTCGCAGGACGACAGCAGCGCCGGCGTGGCGGCGAGGATGGGCCCGGCGGCCAGCGCCTTGATCAACTGGCGGCGGGCGCGGAACACCGGCTCCGGCGTCGCCGCGGATTCGGGCAGTTCCCAGCCGCGTTTCCTGAAGTAATGCATGGCATGCCTCCTTCGGTTGAGGGAAGCATAGCCAACGGCGTCCTCCGGGCAAGGCACGATGCCGTGAGCGCGTCGTGAACGCCGGCGTGAACGGCGCGGCGCCTCGCGATGCGGCGACTTTTTGCGCCGAAGCGCCTCAGTTGCTTTCGATGATCGGGTAGAACTCCGACTTCGGCGCGCCGCACTCGGGACAGGTCCAGGTGTCCGGCAGGTCCTCGAAGGCGGTGCCCGGTGCGATGCCCTGGCTGGGGTCGCCGACGGTGGGGTCGTATTCGAAATCGCAGTCGCTGCACATGTATTTCTGCATGGATGTCTCTCCCTTGGTGGCGCCGGACCCCTTGGCACGCGCCGTGGCGATGTCGACGACCTCGACCGCGTCGGGATCGAGCTTGAGCGGCTCCACGTCCACGCGGCGCACCGGCACGCGCGGGTCGAAGGCGGCCATCTGCAGCAGCTCGAGGTCCTCGCCCTCGCCCTCGCTCGCGCTCTCGAACCAGTACTGCTCGCCCGCCGGCAGCAGGATGCCTTCATGCTGGCCGAACTCGCCGATCACCGCGTCGCCGGGGCCGTAGAAGCGCACCCGGCCCTTGAGCACCATCCAGAAGCCGTCCATGCCGTCATGGGAATGGAGGTTGTTCTCGCCGCCCGAACGCACCACCTGGATGCGGCCACGGATGAGCCGGCTCTTGGCCAGCTCGACGATCATCTTGTCGCCCGACAGCGCATCGGGCTTCCTGTAGCTGAAGGTGATGTAACCGGACGCGGTGCCCGGCTTGCCGGAAGGGGCAGCCGTCATGGGCGATCTCCTGTTCGATGAGCTGAGCGATTATCCTGGTGCCGAAGGTCCCTGGTACATGGCCGTCCCGCGCCCGAAAGGCATGG
>WHSO01000149.1 GCA_009380075.1 Alphaproteobacteria bacterium
ACTCGGCCTGCCCCTGCGCTCCATCGAGAACGAGTACGGGCCGGGCCAACTGGAATGCACCTTCGCGGCGCGGCCGGCGATGCAGTCGGCCGACGACTACGTGCTGTTCCGGACAGCCACGCGGCAGGTATGCCGACGGCTCGGCTACTTCGCGACCTTCATGTGCCGGCCGGCCTTTCCGGGCCTCTGCGCCAGCGGCTGGCACCTGCATCAGTCGCTGGCGGATGCCGGAACCGGCCGAAACCTCTTCATGCCGGACAGCGGCGATGTGCCCCTGTCGCCACTCGGCATGGCGTATCTGGCCGGTCTGCTGACGCACGCTACGCCGGCCGCGGTGTTCGCGACCCCCACTGTCAACGGCTTCCGCCGGTTCCAGCCCAATTCTCTTGCCCCCGACCGCGCGACATGGAGCCATGATCACCGCGGCGCCATGCTCCGCGTCCTTGGTGGCGCGGGCGACCCGGCGACGCGCTTCGAGAACCGCATCGGCGAGCCGGCGGCAAACCCGTACCTTTTCATCGCATCGCAGGTCATCGCCGGGCTGGACGGCGTCGCGCAGAACGCCCAGCCGTGGCCGGCCGACGACGAACCCTACGAGGCGGACCGGCCGCGCCTGCCGACGAGTCTGGGCGACGCGCTGGAGGCGCTGGGGGACAGCGCGCTTTTTCGCGAGCAGCTAGGCGACCTCTATTGCGACTATTACATCAGCCTCAAGCGCGCCGAGCTCGACCGATATCTGCAGAACGTCGCCGATAAATCGTGCTCGCCCGAGGTGAACGGCGTATCCGATTGGGAACAAAATGAGTATGTTGACTTCTTCTGACCCCGACGAACAAGAGCCAGAGTCGGAACATGATGCAAAACGAAGCAAACCGTCATCTGAATCGGGCACCGACCACGCAGTACGACTACGACGCGCTGATCCACGAAGACCGCGTGCATCAGTCGCTCTACACCGATCCCGGAATCTTCCGCGAGGAGATGCGCAAGATTTTCGGCGCGGTGTGGGTCTACCTTGCCCACGAAAGCCAGATTCCGAAGAACAACGACTTCGTCACCTCGAAGCTCGGGCTGCGGCCGATTATCGTGGTGCGCGACAATGCGGGTACGATTCGGGCGCTCTACAACCGCTGCACCCATCGCGGGGCGACGATCTGCCGCCAGCCCAGCGGCTCCGCCCGGTCCTTTTCCTGCCCCTACCACGGCTGGAGCTACTTCAACACGGGCAAACTCAGCGGCGTGCCGTGGCCCGAAGGTTATGGCTGCGACTTCTCCGATCCGAAATACAACCTCGCGCAGGTGCCGCGCGTCGCCTCGTATCGCGGGTTCATCTTCGGCACGCTGAATACGGACGCGCCGTCGCTGGAGAACTATCTCGGCCCCGTGCGCCAGCCGATCGACGAATGGCTCGACCGCCATCCGGGCGGCAAGGTCGTCTTCTGCGACGCGAACCGGCTGAAGTTCCGGGGAAACTGGAAGCTGCTCTACGACAATTCCTGCGACGGCTACCACGTCATCTTCTCACACCGCTCGCTGCTGGCGATGGAGAACCGGCTGGTGGCGGGGAACATGCCGGAGAAGGGCATGGCGTTCTACAAGAACAGCCCGGACGACGGACCGATCCACCTGAAGTATTTCGGCAACGGCCATCACTTCAAGGACAAGCGCGCGACGGTCGAGAAGCGTCCCGGCGCGCTGTGGGAGATCGAGGGGCCGCATCCCGGGATGGAGCGCTATGAAGCGGCGCTGCGCGCGCGTCTCGGCGAAAACGCCGACGCCGTGCTGGATCTCGCCTCGTCCGAACCGGTCAACATCAACGTGTTTCCCAACCTGCACATTCTTGGCAACCACGTGCAGGTCAGCCAGCCGCTGTCGGTCAGCGAAACCGACACCACGTGGTGGGGCACGGCCGTGGTGGACGAGAAAGGCGCGCTGTACGGCGAGGTCGACGCGGTCAACGCGCTGCGCATGCGCACCCAGGAGAGTTTCCCCAATTTCGGCGAGATCGACGACCTGATGAATTTTGAGGAAATTCAGGCGGGTCTCGCGGCGGAGGAGGACGAGT
>WHSO01000031.1 GCA_009380075.1 Alphaproteobacteria bacterium
CCCCGCCTCGGGGAGACTGCGGCCATGACCGAGCCGTCCCCTTCACCTTCCGCACCCGCGGTGGATGTCGCCATCGTCGGCGCCGGCGCCGCCGGGCTGATGCTGGCCGTCGCGCTGGCGCGCAGCGGCGTCGGAGTCGCCGTGATCGATCGCCGGGACCCTATGCCGAGGGAAAATGGAGCGGCGGATGAGGGACCATCGGACGGGAGGGTATTCGCGCTGTCGGCGGGCTCGCGCCGGGTGCTGGAGGGGCTCGGCTTGTGGGCGGAGCTGGCCGCCGGCGCCGCCCCGGTCAACGACATCCTGGTCAGCGACCGCGCCGGGCCGCCGCTGGTGCGCTTCGACCACGCGGAGATGGAGGCCGGCCCCCTCGGCCATGTGGTCGCGGCCGATGCTCTGCAGCGCGTCTTCGCCGATGCGGCGCGGCGGCAGCCGGGCCTACGCCTTCTCGCGCCCGCCGAACTGGAGGGGATCGTGGTGGGAGCGGACAGCGTCCGCCTCACGTTTGCCGATGGCGGCACGCTCGACGCGCGGCTCATGGTCGGCGCCGACGGTCGCCAGTCGATGGTGCGCGACGCAGCCCGCATCAACGTCTCCGAATGGACCTACGACCAGACCGCCATCGTCGTCACCATCACCCATGCCCGCCCCCACGACGGCGCGGCGGAGGAACGCTTCCTCGCCGGCGGCCCTTTCGCCGTCCTGCCGCTCTCCGACGGGCCGGACGGGTCGCACCGGTCATCCATCGTGTGGACGGAGCCCGCCGCCCGCGCCGCCGATCTCGTGCAGCTCGCAGCCGACGATTTCGATGCGGAACTCGCGCGACGGCTCGGATCGCGCCTCGGTGCCGCGCACGCCGTCGGCGCGCGCTGGACTTATCCGCTGGCGCTGTCGCTGGCCGAGAGCTACGTCGGCAACCGCGTCGCCCTGATCGGCGATGCCGCTCACGCCATCCATCCCATCGCCGGGCAGGGCCTCAACCTCGGCATCCGCGACGCCGCCGCGCTGGCCGAGGTGATCGTCGATGCCCACCGCCTCGGCCTCGACATCGGCATGACGACGGTGCTGCTCGACTTCGAGCGCTGGCGCCGGTTCGACAACACCTGCCTTGCCGCCGCGACCGACCTGCTCAACCGTGTCTTCGGCATCGGCAACGCGCCGTTCGGTGCTTTGCGCCGTGTGGGAATGAAGGTGCTCGACCGCACCGGCGCGGCGCGGCGGCTGTTCATGCTGGAAGCGATGGGCCTGAACGGCGACCTGCCGCGCCTCGTGCGCGGCGAACCGCTTTAGGTGGGTAGGAACGTGCGGCGCTTCTTTATCGCCATTGCTGAGGGAAGATTACAATTGCCCCTTACAGCTCCCTTGGACGCGAAAGTTCGTGGTCATGTGTGCGGTTGGAGACTTGGGTGAGACGCCTGTCTTACCTTAAGGCCGCTCTCTGGGGCGGTGCGCTTCTTCTGTCGATCGCCGCCCTATTGGTGATTGCGATTGAGACCTGCAATTATTTCACCGAATCCTGCCAAGAGGGACTGTCTGCTCTCACCAGAATTTCTTTTCTTACCCATCCGATAGCAGAACGTCTGTATCGCGAGATCGTTCTTGCTTTCTTTCTTGGTGAAAGTCGCTCTTTGCATCCGTGGAGTCCCTCTGCGCTGGAGGTAATCCTTTACTATGGCCTACACTTGTTGGAGGCCTTCTTCTATGGACTCATTCTCGGCCTCCTCGCGAGGATTCTGCTTCCATGGGTGACGAGGCCCGTGAATTTCTGGCGGGGTTAGCTACTGCGGCTCCCGGCCGAGGCCCTGCGCTTCAAGGCCGCGGAGGTAATCGGCCCAGCGCTTGTCCTTCTCCTCGCCCAACTCGCGCAGGTAGGCCCAGGAAAAGATGCCGGTGTCGTGGCCGTCGTCGAAGACGATGCGGACGGCGTAGTTGCCCACCGGTTCCAGCTTTGCGATACCGACCCGCGCCTTGCCGGGCACGATGATCCTCTGGCCCGGGCCGTGGCCCTGGACCTCCGCCGACGGGCTTTCGACGCGCAGGTATTCGGCCGCGAAGGAATGGCGGATGCCGTCGGTGAAGGTGACGTCGAGGCGCGCCTCGGCGCGGTTGAGCCTGAGCTCCTCGACCTCGGGTGAACGGAAATGGGCGGGGCCGGACATCCCCAGCCTCAGGCGGGCGGCTTGCCCTTGCCGGTCTCGACCGGGCGTGCCTCGTCCACCAGCATGATCGGGATACCGCCGCGGATGGGGAAGGCGAGGCCGGCCTTCTCCGAGATCAGCTCGGCCTTCTCGCGGTCGTAGGTTAGCGGTCCCTTAGTGACGGGGCAGACCAGGATTTCGAGCAGCTTGGGATCGACCTCATTGGCCGTATCGGTCATCGGACGCACCTTTCCTCGGTTCCTCGGTTCAGTGGCGGGTGCCTTCGGAAGTGTCGGGCAAGCCCGCCGACATTTCCAGCAGGCTGGTCAGCACCTCGGCGCGGGCGGGCAGTGCCTTGGCCTCCAGCAGCGCCTGCTTCTCCGACGGGTCGAACGGGCAGCCCATGGCGAGCGAGGTCACCAGCATGCGGTCGCCCATGTCGCGGATCGCCTTCCAGTTGGGATCGATCTTGTGCGCCTTGAAGTACTGCTCCAGCGCGGCGAGCAGGCGGTCGCGGTCGAACTGGCCGCGCCGGTACTCTTCCTCCATGTCGGCCTCGAACGCCGACCAGTCGGGCCGCACCCGGCGGTAGCCGCGGACCATGTCGAGCTCCTCGGCGACGCGGAAGCGCAGGATGCCGGCGAGCGTGATCATGTAGCGCCCGTCGCGGGATTCGGCGAACTGCACGAGGCGCCCGGCGCAGCCGGTCTCGTACAGCGCCGGCCCGTTGCTGCCCGCGGCGGCGATGCTGTCGGCGTCGTCGGCGCCGGTCGGCTGGATCATGCCGATCATGCGATGGTCGGTCTTGAGCACGTCGGCCGTCATGGCGAGGTAGCGGTCCTCGAAGATGTTGAGCGGCAGCGATCCCCGCGGCAGCAGCAGCACGCCGGCGAGGGGGAAGATCGGAATGACGTCCGGCAGGTGGCTGAACTCGGGCGCGAAAGGTTGCCGGGCCATCGCCGCCTCACGCAAAGAGGATGGCCGAAAGCCGCTGGCGACCCTCGATGGTGAGCGGGTCCTGGGGGCCCCAGGCCTCGAACATCTTGACCAGTTGCTTGCGCGCGGCGGAATCGTTCCAGTCGCGCTTGCGCCGGACGATCTCGATCAACTGGTCGACCGAGGCTTCGCGCCGGTTGGCGGCGAAATGGGCGAGGGCGAGATCGTAGCGGGCCTGCAGGTCCGTCGGATCGGCCGCGACTTTGGCCTCGAGCGCCGCCGCCTCGCCGGTCAGGGCGGCGCCCGCGGCGTGCAGTTCCAGGGCCGCCCGCGCCGCCGCGGCGTCGGGGTGGTTGGCCGCCGTTTCGGGCAGCGAATCGAGAAGACCCTGGGCCGCCTCGGTCTCGCCCGAAGCGATATAGCAGCGCGCCAGCCCCGCCAGCGCATCGACGTTCTTCTCGTCGTGCTGCAGGACTTCCGAATAGAGGCTGAGGGCGCCGCCGTCGTCGCCCTTCTCGAGCAGGGCGCGCGCATCGGCCACCATTTTTGCGAGGTCGGGCCCGCCGTCGCCGGGCGTGCCGCCTGCGGCGGCGATCACGTTGTCGATGAAGGCCTTGACCTGGCTTTCGGGGATGGCCCCGGCGAAGCCATCGAGGGGGCGCCCGCCGAAGAAGGCGTAGACCATGGGGATCGACTGGATGCGCAACTGGCCGGCCAGCGCCTGGTTCTGGTCGATATCGACCTTGGCGAGGCGGACCTTGCCGCCGGCCGCCGTGACCAGCTTTTCGAGGATGGGGCCGAGCTGCTTGCACGGGCCGCACCACGGCGCCCAGAAATCGACGATCACCGGCACGGTGCGGCTCGTCTCGATGACGTCGGCCATGAAGCTGGCGGTGGTGACGTCCTTGATCAGCGGCCCCGCCGCCGCTGCACTGCCCTGATCGCCCGGGGTCCCCGGGCCCTGTGCCGGTCCCGGGGTGCCGGGACTTCCCGTTGTCGTGCTCATCGGTCTCTCTGTCGGCCGGCGCCGCCGGCACGCTCATTGTACAGGTGATACATAGCGCAGGCAGCCATGGCCCGCGCGGCTCGGAAATGTCACGCTACTAAATGGCCTTTGGAACGAGGATGTCAACGCCCCGCCGCCGACGGCGCATGTCGATTCCGCCCCGATTCCGGCGATTTCCGGGCCCCTCGGCGGCCGGGAGCCCGCGCCTATTGGGGGGCTTGCAAAGGGCGCCGCTTTAATTATGATCGCGGGCCTTCCAGCGGCCCCCCGCGCCATTTCCGGGCGGGCCCATCGAGCGGGCGTAGCTCAGGGGTAGAGCACAACCTTGCCAAGGTTGGGGTCGAGAGTTCGAATCTCTTCGCCCGCTCCAGTTTCTTGCCGCAATCCCATCTCGCACCCTGGCGCGGCCGTGGCTTATAGTTGGTCCCCGGCCCCATGACCGAGGAGTCCGACGCCATGACCGACTTCCGCACCTTCCAGAGCGCGCATCGCGGGCCCGCCCGTCCCGGCGCGCCCGTGGTCGATCCGGCGGGCTGGATGCCGGAGACGCTGGCTCGCGACGACGCCTGGATCTACCGGCTGAGCGCCGCCGACATCGCCGACGTTCGCGACGGGATCGCCGCCGCGCGCAAGCGCGGACTCGCCATCGTCGACCTGAACCCGGGCGATTTTCCCTTGCGCCGTTTCGCCGATATCATCGCCGACGTCCGCAACGAGTTGCGCGACGGCCGCGGCATCGTCATGCTGCGCGGCCTTCCGGTCGCCGATCTCGGCATCGAATCGGCGGCCATGGCCTATTTCGGCATCGGCACGCACTTGGGCGCTGCGCTGCGCCAGAACGCCAAGGGTCACGTGCTCGGCCACGTCAAGGATCTCGGCGGCGACTACAACGATCCCAAGACGCGCGGCTACCTCACCCGCGCCGAGATGCGCTTCCATTGCGACCACAGCGATTACGTCGGCCTCTTGTGCCTGCACCAGAGCAAGTCGGGCGGCGAAAGCCGGATCGCCAGCTCCGTCACCGTCTACAACCGCATCCTCGAACAGCGTCCCGACCTCGTGCGCGAACTTTGCAATGACTGGTACTGGACCAAGCACGGCCAGGTCTCCTCCGCCGACGAGACGCCGTGGTTTAGGGCGCCGATCTTCATGTTCGAGCGCGGCGTGTTCTCGGCCCGCGGGCTCGGCGCCTATGTGCTCAAGTCGCAAGGCCTGCCGGGCGTGCCGCCGTTCACCGCCGCCCAGAAGGACGCGATCCGCATCTACGAGGAGACGGTGCAAGCCTCGGCGGTGGACATCGGGTTCGAGCCGGGCGACATCCAGCTTCTCAACAACCACGTCATGCTGCACACCCGGCGCGCCTTCGAGGACTGGCCCGAGCCGCACCGCAAGCGCCATCTGCTGCGCCTCTGGCTCACCGATCCCGATGCCCGTATCCTGCCGGCCTTCATGCGTGAGGGGATGCTCGGCGAGGGCGTGGCGCTCGACGACGTCACTGCCAGCGCGCCGCTGGATGCCGACGCGGCCTGAGCGGCACCCGGGTATCCCGTTCCATCGTTCCTGGCGGAGCGTTCTACCTCACGGCCAGCGCCATTCGAGGAAGACGCGCGGCAACTCGATGTATTCGGCGACGAAGTCGATCGAAATCGTCAACGCCACCGCGCCGGCGATGGAGACGACCGTACCGACCGCGAGGCGCAGGTTCAGCACCTCGTGCCCCGGGTTGAGCAGGGTCGAGAAGATGATGCGGAAGATGCCGGTGAGCCGCTGGATCGGCGTCACCACCGTGACCGGCGCGATGGCCAGTGCGAGATAACGGAACATCTGCGCCAGGAAGGCGAAGAAGCCGGAGTTGACGAACCACGGCAGCGCCCGGCGGTCGACCATGAGGATATGCGCGAGCCGGCCCCTGGGAATCAGAAACAGGAGGAAGAACAGCGTCGCCGCCGTGTAGGACACCAGCCCGGCGGCGAAGGGCGCGCTGGTGCCGGAAAGCCCGAGCTTGACCAGGATGGGCGAGAGGCCGTAGCCGGTCGCCGACAGGAGGGCGAAGGTCATCCCTTCGGCGATCTTCGGCTCGAACGGCGCCGTGCCGTCGGCGGCGGCCTTCACCGGCGCCTTCTTGTTGCGTGCCGTCGGCACCGCGATCGCGCTGCCGCCCAGGATCATCACCAGCCCCGCGATCTTGAGCGGCGTCAGATATTCGTCCAGCACCCACATGGCGGCGCCGAGCGCGACGATAAGGTTTGTGCTCTGCACCGGCGACGACAGGTTGCTGCCCATTGCCTTGATCGAACGGTAGCCGCAGTAGCGCCCCCAGACGAAATGGAGGATCCCGGCAGCGGCGAGGTAAAGGAGGTTGAGCCCGCCGAAATCGCCGAGGGCGCCGAGCTGCCCGGCGAGCACCGTGCCGATGAAGAACAGCGGCACGCCCAGCGGCACCGTTACCGAAAGGGCCTGGAACACCGAGGTGTTGATGACGCCGCGGCGCAGCGTCGCATTGTTGAAGGCGAAGGTGGCGGCCGACAGGACCGCGAACAGGGCGCCGAGCATCGGGGGGTGGACCGGGTTTTGTTATCGTTGGTTCGCCGCCGAGTATCGGCGAACCGGCCCACGCGGCAAAGGAAAAGGTTGCGGGGCCAGGCTGGTCCGGAAAAGCGTCGGTCAGGCGCGGGCGACGAGCGGCCGCCCCGCCTCGACGGCGAACGAAGCCTGGGTGCGGATCGGCGCGGCGCGCACGGTGACCCGGTCCACCACCCGCATGTCGGCGCGCCAGACCGCGTCGGTGATGTCGTGGCGCACGTAACCGCGCAGGGCACTGGCGAAGCGCAGGTGCGGATTGTCGCGCAGCAGGGCGCTCAGCCTCTTGCTCCGTTCACGGCCGTCGCCGTTCGATGAGATCGACGTATTCAGAAACTCGACGGCCACGGGCGGTGTTTCAGGGCGGGAAAAATCGGGCCGCAGTTCGGCAACGATGTGGCGGTGGAAATCACCCGACAGGACGACGGGATTGCGGACACGGGCTTCGGCGAGGAACGTGAGCAAGCGCTGCCGCGGCACCTGGTAACCGTCCCATTTGTCCGTGTCGAAGCGTCGGGCCTCGGGGTCGCGGTCGCGGTCGAGCTCGGCCATCAGCACCTGCTGGCCGATCACGTTCCACCGCGCCGGCGAACCGGTGAGCTGGCCGCGTAGCCAGTGTTCCTGCGCGGTTCCCAGCATCCGGGCGTGCGGGGACATGGCGCCGTCGCACAGCGGCACGACCTTCCCGCAGGGCTGGTCGGTGCGGTACTGGCGCGTGTCGCACAGATTGAGCCGCACCAGCCGTCCGAAACCGAGCGTGCGGTAGCTCGGCATGTTTTCCGCCACCGGCGCCGGTGCGCGCAGCGGCATGTGCTCCCACCACGCCTTCAATGCGGCCGCGCGGCGGGTCCTGAAGGCGGCGCCATCGTTCCCCATACCGTCCCTGTCGTCGGCCCAGTCGTTGGCAACCTCGTGATCGTCGAAGACGACGGCGAAGGGATGGGCCGCATGCGCCAGCTTCAGGTCCGGGTCGGACTTGTAGAGAGCGTAGCGCAGCCGGTACTGCGCCAGAGTCACGCACACATGCGGCGAATGCAGGCGCACGTGCTCGGGCCGGTTCCGTCCTGCCCCCTCGTAGATGTAATCGCCGGTGTGGACGACGACGTCGAGATCTTCGTCGGCCAGGTGACGGTAGGCGGTATAGAAGCCGTCCTCGTAGTGCTGGCAGCCGACCTGGCCGATCCGCACGGCCTGCAGCGCCGCCCCGGGCGCCGGTGCCGTGCGGGTGCGCCCGACGGGGCTGGCGATGCCGCCGGCGATAAAGCGGTAGAAGTACGCCCGCTGCGGTGCAAGGCCCAGCACATCGACATGGACCGAATGGGCTTGCGTGGCCATGGCCTGGGTCTCGCCCTCGCGCAGGATGCGGGTAAAGCCTTCGTCGTGCGCCACCTGCCAGCGGACGGGAACGGCCTCCGGTCCCATACCCCCGTCGTCGTCCAGCGGGCGCGGGGCGAGCCGCGTCCACAGCACCACCCGGTCATGGAGCGGGTCGCCGGAGGCGACGCCGAGGGCGAACGGGTCATCGCTGAATCGCCCGCGCGGCGCCGCGCAGCCGAGGGGGCCGAGCGCGCCTGCGGCTGCCAAGGCCAGCCCGCCGCGGAGCAGGCCGCGGCGGTCGGGGCGGAGGAAAGCGGGAAAACGGTCGGATGGCACGGCTTTGCAACCTCGATCCACGGGCACGGTTCACGACATTGTCGCCAAATTCGTGAATTGTCGATGACCGCACGAGAATCCGGCTCTTGTCGCGGTCGACCCGGGATTGGAGATCGTCCCCCGATTGTTCTAGGCTATTGGCAATGTTGGATCATAACGAAACCGCCCGCCGCGGGAGCGGCCCCCGGGAGAACCTCATGGTTCGGCCCCGAAACGCGGAAATCACCGCCCTGATCGGCAAGATCGTCGCCGGCACGAAGCGGCGCGCCAAGGGAAAGGGCGGGGCGAGGGGCACGGGCCGGCGCCAAGGCCGGTCGCGAGCCATGGACGAGGCCTTCATCCGCGGCTATTTCGCCCGCGTGCCCGTCGAAGACCTGCGCGGATACGACAGCGGCGACCTGGCCGGACAGGCCCTGTCGTTCCTCGCCTTCGCCTCGGTGCGCAAGCCGGGCAAGCCGTCGCTGCGCCTCTTCAACCCGGACGCCAGGACGCACGGCTGGTCCGGCCCGCATACGGTGATCGAGATCGTCAACGACAACATGCCGTTCCTGGTCGATTCGGTGGTGGCGGCGCTCAACGGGCGCGGCCTCGGCGTGCGTCTCGTCATCCATCCGGCGTTCAAGGCCTGGCGCGATTCCCGCGGCGTCCTCAAGGGCCTGGGACCGCAGGCGAAACCTCCGGCGGCGTTGCGGGAAATCGCCGAATCCTACATCCATGTCGAGATCGACCGCCAGGTTGCCGAAGACGAGATGGCGGACATCCGCAAGACCATCGAGAGCGTGCTCGCCGACGTGCGCGTGGCGGTGACCGACTGGATGGCCATGCGCGGCAAGATCGTGGACGTCATTCGTGAACTCGGCAGCGAGGGCGTGGCCAGGGAGTCGGCGGAATTCGTGAGCGAGGTGCACGATTTCCTCAAATGGCTGGACGACGATCACTTCACCTTCCTCGGCTATCGTCGTTACGACTTCACGACGCGCAAGGACACCAGGCACGCCCGTGTCGTTCCTGATTCCGGCCTCGGCATCCTGCGCGACCCCAATGTGCGAATCTTCTACGCCGACGAATCGACGATGCCGCGCGACGTGCGCGAAATCGTTTCGGAGGGGTACACGATCTCCATTTCCAAGGCGAACCGGCGCTCGACCGTGCATCGCCCGACCCACATGGATACCATCGGCGTGCGCATCGTCAATGCCGCAGGCGAGGTCGCGGGCGAACACCGTTTCGTCGGCCTGTTCACGTCCCATGCCTACAGCATCAACCCGCGCTACATCCCGCTGCTGCGCCGCAAGATTTCCCGCGCCATCGCCGCCGCCGGCTTCGATGCGTCCAGCCACGACGGCAAGGCCTTCCAGCACATCCTGGAGACCTATCCCCGCGACGAACTGTTCCAGATCTCGGAAGACGAACTGGTCGAAAATGCACTCGGCATCCTGCACCTGCAGGAACGCCAGCGCACTGCGTTGTTCCTGCGCCGCGACCCGTTCCACCGCTTCGTCTCGTGCCTGGTGTACACGCCGAGGGAGCGCTACTCGGCCAACCTGCGGCAGCGCTTCGGCGACATCCTGTGCCGGGCGTTCGAGGGCACCGTGTCGGCGGCCTATACCCAGGTCGGCGACGAGGCACTCGCCCGCATCCACTTCATCATCAGGACCGACCCCGAAAAAAAGCAGGGCTACGACAAGGATGCGATCGAACGCGACCTTGTTGCCGCGTCGCGGTCGTGGGCGGACGATCTGCGCGATATCCTGATCGCGGCGCATGGCGAACGCGAGGGGCTCGCCATGTACGCGCGCTACGCCCCCGCCTGTCCCGCGTCCTACCGCGATACGTTCTCCGCCTCCCAGGGCGTACATGATGCGGACAAGATCGAGGAGGTGCTGGCCACCCGGCGCTCCGCCCTGCACCTCTATCGCCGTCAGGGCGACGATGCCGACGAACTGCGCCTCAAGATCTACCAGCCGGGTGCGCCCCTGCCTCTCTCCGACGCGCTGCCTGTGCTGGAGAACATGGGCCTTAAGGTAATGGAGGAGATCCCGTTCGAGATCGCGCTCCGGGACGCGGGCTCGGTCTGGATTCACGACTTCGGTCTCGAGCGCCGCCATGCGCTACCCGCAGGCAAACAGGACTTCGCGCGCCTGAAGGAACTGTTCGAGGATTGCCTGGCGCGCGTCCAGAGCGGCGAGGTCGAAAATGACGGCTTCAACCAACTGGTCCTGACCGAATGCCTGAGCTGGCGCGAGGTCGTCGTCGTACGGGCCTATTCCAAGTACCTGCGCCAGGCCCGCGCGCCGTTCAGCCAGGACTACATGATCGAAACCTTCATCCGGAATTCGGGATTCGCCCAGATACTCACGGCGTTGTTCGCCGCCAAGTTCGACCCCTCCGACCGCAAGAACGCTCATGGTCGCATCAGCACCGGCAAGGTCCGCTACGAAGAGGCCTTGGAGAAGGTCTCGATCCTGGACGAGGACCGCATCCTGCGCCGCTTCCTCAACCTCGTGATGGCGAGCCTGCGCACGAATCACTATCAGAAAGACGCTTCAGGCGGGCACAAGCCCTATCTGTCCATAAAGCTCGCCAGCAGCGAGATCGAGAACCTGCCCCTGCCGCGTCCGTGGCGCGAGATCTGGGTCTACAGCCCGCGCGTCGAAGGCATCCACCTGCGCGGCGGCCGGGTGGCGCGCGGCGGTATCCGCTGGTCGGACCGGCGCGAGGACTTCCGCACCGAGATCCTCGGCCTGATGAAGGCCCAGACGGTCAAGAATCCGGTAATCGTCCCGGTCGGTGCCAAGGGCGGCTTCGTCGTCATGCGCCCGCCAGCGGAAGGCGGCCGCGAAGCGCTCCTCGCCGAAGGGATCGAATGCTACAGGACGCTGATGCGCGGCCTGCTCGACCTCACCGATAACCGCGTCGGCGACAGGGTTGTCATCCCCAGGGACATCGTGCGCTACGACGACGACGATCCTTACCTTGTTGTCGCCGCCGACAAGGGCACCGCGACATTCTCCGATATCGCCAACGGCATCGCGCGGGACTACGGCTTCTGGCTTGACGACGCCTTCGCCTCGGGCGGGTCGGTGGGCTACGACCACAAGAAGATGGGCATCACCGCGCGCGGCGCATGGGAATCGGTCAAACGCCATTTCCGCGAAATGGGGAAGGATATACAGGAGGAAGACTTCACCTGCGTCGGCATCGGCGACATGGCCGGTGACGTGTTCGGCAACGGCATGCTGCTGTCGCCTCACACACGCCTCGTCGCGGCGTTCAACCATATGCACATCTTCCTTGACCCCGACCCCGATCCGGCGAAAGCAATCGCCGAACGGCGGCGGTTGTTCGACACGCCGCGCTCGACCTGGGCGGACTATAACGGGAAGCTCATCTCCAGGGGCGGCGGCGTGTTCGAGCGTTCGGCCAAGTCCATCCCCATATCTGCCGAAGTGAAAACGCTACTCGGCGTCACCGCGTCGTCGCTGCCGCCGGACGAACTGATCCAGCATATCCTCCGGGCCGATGTCGACCTCCTGTGGTTCGGCGGCATCGGTACCTTCGTCAAGGCAACCCATGAAAGCCACGTCGAGGCCGGCGACCGCACCAACGACGCACTGCGTGTCGATGCCGAGGATCTGCGCTGCAAGGTTGTGGGCGAGGGCGCCAACCTGGGCATGACCCAGGCCGGGCGCGTCGAATACGCCCGCGCCGGCGGCCGCCTCAATACCGATGCGGTGGACAATTCGGCGGGTGTCGACTGTTCCGACCACGAAGTGAACATCAAGATCCTGCTCGGGCAGGTGGTGGCAGCGAAGACACTCTCCATGAAGGCGCGCGACAGGCTTCTCGCCGATATGATGGAAGAGGTGGCCGCGCTCGTGCTGCGCGACAACTACCTGCAGACCGGAGCCCTGTCGGTAGCCGAAGCCGACGCGGCGGAGCGCTTTCCCAATTACCAGCGCCTGATCCGCGCCCTCGAACGGGCGGGCCGCATCAACCGGTCGGTGGAAGGTCTGCCGGACGAGGAAGGCATCGCCGAACTGTCCAAGGCAGGGCTCGGTCTCACGCGGCCGGAGCTCGCAGTGCTGCTGGCCCACGCCAAGCTTGCGCTCAATGACGAGCTGCTGGATTCGGACCTGCCGGACGAGCACTGTCTCGAGGACGATCTGGTGGACTACTTTCCGACACCACTGCGAAGGAAATACGCGAAGGCCATCGCGAACCATCGCCTGAAGCGTGAGATCATCGTCACCGCCGTCGACAACCAGATCGTCAACCGAGCCGGGCCGACCTTCGTCAACGACCTCAAGGAAAGGACCGGCGAAGGCTCGCCCGCGATCGCCCGCGGCTTCACCATCGTACGCGGCGCCTTCGGCCTCGATGCCTTGTGGGCCGGCATCGAATCCCTCGACAACAAGGTGCCGTCGCGCCGCCAGATCGATATGCAGGTCGACATCAAGCGTCTGCTCGAGCGTGCCGTCATGTGGTTCATGCGGTACGGCGACCATCCCCTCGACATCGAACGGAACACGGATCTCTTCCGGCCCGGCATCAAGACTCTCGCCGATGGCCTGCCCGACGTCCTGTCCGAATCCGGGCGCCGAACGCTGGAGGAGCGTATCGCCGGCTCCGGCGCCGACGGGGTGCCGGAATCCCTTGCCCGTTCGGTCGCGGGACTTTCCCAGATGAATTCCGCCCTCGACATCGTCTGCCTCTCCGGCCACAAGGCCGCCGCGGTGGCGAACATGGCCCGGGTCTACTTCGGCGTCGGCGCGCGCTTCGGCTTCGAGTGGCTGCGCGGCGCGGCCCGGCGCATGGAGATGCAGACCTCCTGGCAGCGCCAGGCCGTGCAGGCGATGGTGGACGAGCTCTACGCCCTGCAGCAGGACCTGGTCAGCCAGGTCGTCCGTAGTGCGGGTAAGTCCCCTGCGGCCGATGATGCCGTTTCGGACTGGTCCGGCGCCCGCGATCGGCTGGTCGTGCGCACCGACCAGACTCTCGCCGATATCCGCGCGGCCGGCACGACGGATCTCGCCATGATCGCGGTGGCCCTGCGCCAGTTGCGCGTTCTGGTCTCCTCCTGAGGTGGAGGCGCCGGCCGAAGGTTCCGGCGGGGGCACGCGCGCACGCGTCGCCTGGTGCCTGTACGACTGGGCCAATTCGGCCTTCCCCGCCGTCATACTGACCTTTGTCTTCGCCGCCTATTTCACCCGCGGAGTCGCCGCCGATCCGATCGAGGGAACGCGGGACTGGGGCACGGCGATCTCGCTCTCGGCTCTGGCCATCGCCGTCCTGTCGCCGGTGCTTGGTGCCATCGCCGACCAGGGCGGCGCGCGCAAGCCGTGGCTGGCAGCATTCACGGCGCTGTGCGTCGCCGCCACCTTCGCGCTGTGGTGGGTGGCGCCCACGCCGGAGCATGTCGTGCTGGCCCTGGTGCTCGTCGGCATCGGCAATTTCGCCTTCGAGCTCGGCATCGTCTTCTACAACGCCATGCTGCCCGAAATCGTGACGCCGGCGCGACTCGGCCGGCTGTCGGGCTGGGGATGGGGTCTGGGCTACGCCGGCGGGCTCGTGTGTCTCGTCGTGGTGCTGTTCGGCTTCGTCCAGGTCGACACCGTGCCCTTCGGCCTCGATACCGAGGCGGCCGAACACGTGCGCGCGGTTGGCCCCATCTCGGCGATGTGGATGGCGGTGTTCGCCCTGCCCCTGTTCCTCTGGGTGCCGGACCGGGCGCGGACGCGCGCCTCGCTTTGGCGCGCGGCGCGCGACGGCCTGGCCCAACTCGTCGCCACGCTGCGGCAGATGCACAAGTACCGCGACGCGACGCGATTTCTCATCGCGCACATGATCTACACCGACGGGCTCAACACCCTGTTCGCCTTCGGCGGCGTCTATGCCGCCGGCACCTTCGACATGGCGGTGGACGAAGTGATCATGTTCGGCATCGCCATGAACCTGACCGCCGGCCTCGGCGCCGCCGGTTTCGCCTGGGTTGACGACTGGTGGGGGGCGAAGCGCACGATCCTGATCGCGCTCGCGGCGCTCACGGTCATCGGCGCCGCCATCCTGCTGGTTGAATCGAAGGCGTGGTTCTGGGGCCTCGGCCTCATGCTCGGCTCGTTCTTCGGGCCGGCCCAGGCCGCCAGCCGCTCGTTCATGGCCCGCCTTGCGCCCGCCGAGATTCGGACCGAGATGTTCGGCCTCTACGCGCTTTCGGGCAAGGCGACCGCCTTCGTCGGCCCGGCGCTGCTGGGCTGGATCGCGGCATGGGCGGGATCGCAGCGCGTCGGCCTTGCAACGGTCCTCGCCTTCTTCGTCGTCGGGATGTGGGTGCTCTGGCCGCTGCGGGAGCCGGGGAAGTAGCGCCGCTCCTAATGCCGGAAGTGGCGCATGCCGGTGAGCACCATGGCGAGGCCGGCGTCGTCGGCGGCCTTGATCACCTCGTCGTCGCGGATCGATCCGCCGGGCTGGATCACCGCTTCGGCACCCGCCGCGGCGGCGGCCAGCAGTCCGTCGGCGAAGGGGAAAAAGGCGTCCGACGCCACCACTGAACCCTGGGTGCCCGGCTGCGGCTGCCCCGCCGCCTTTGCCGCATCGGCGGACTTGAGCGCGGCGATGCGCGACGAATCGACCCGGCTCATCTGTCCGGCGCCGATGCCGACGGTCGCCCCGTCCTTGACATAGACGATGGCGTTGGACTTCACGTGCTTGCATACGCGGAAGGCGAACAGCAGGTCCGCGATCTGCGCCGCCGTCGGCTTGCGCCTGGTGACGATCTTGAGGTCGCTTTCCGCGATCCGTCCCGAATCCCGCGTCTGCAGCAGGAACCCGCCGGCCAGCGTGCGCATCGTCATCCCTCGGGCAGTCGCGTCGGCCATGGCGCCGGTCTCCAGTACGCGGACGTTCTTCTTCTTCGCCAGGATGGCTTTCGCGTCCTCGCCGATCTCCGGCGCGATCACCACCTCGACGAACAGCTTGGCGATCTCCTCCGCCGTCTTGCCGTCGAGCGGACGGTTGGCGGCAATGATGCCGCCGAAGGCCGAGACCGGGTCGCAGGCCAGTGCCCGCAGGTAGGCGGCATGCAGGTCCGCCCCGCGCGCCACGCCGCAGGGGTTGGCGTGCTTGATGATGGCGATGGTGGGGTCCTCGAACTCGCTCACCAGCTCGAACGCCGCGTCGGTGTCGTTGAGATTGTTGAACGACAGCTCCTTGCCCTGGATCTGCCGCGCGGTGGCGACGCCGGCGCGCGGGTGCAGGGGGTCGAGGTAGAACGCCGCCGCCTGGTGCGGGTTTTCGCCGTAGCGCAGCACCTGGGCACGCTCGCCCGCCAGCGTCGCGCGGCGCGGGAAGGTGTCACCCAGCACGCCCGCGAACCAGCCCGAGATCGCGGCGTCGTAGGCTGCCGTCCGCGCGTAGGCGTCCGCCGCCATGCGCTTGCGGAAGGCGAGGCTCGTGCCGCCGCCGTGCGCGTCCATCTCGGCGCGCAGCGCGGCGTAGTCCGCCGCCTCGGTCACCACCGCGACGAAGGCGTGGTTCTTCGCCGCGGCGCGGATCAGCGCCGGACCGCCGATATCGATGTTCTCGACACAGTCGTCGAAGGCGGCGCCCTTCGCCATCGTCGCCTCGAACGGGTAGAGGTTGATGATGACGAGGTCGATCGGCCCGATACCGTGATCGCGCATCGAGGCTTGGTCGCCCGCATTGTCGCGACGCGTCAGGATGCCGCCGTGCACCATCGGATGCAGGGTCTTGACCCTTCCGTCCATCATCTCGGGAAAGCCCGTGAGCTCGGCGACGTCGCGGACCTTGAGGCCCCCATCGCGCAGCGTCTTGGCGGTGCCGCCGGTGGACACCAGCTCGACGCCGTGCGCCGCCAGGTACCTACCCATCTCCGCGAGGCCGGTCTTGTCGGAAACGCTGATGAGCGCGCGGGCGATGGGCTGGATGTCGGCGGTGGTCATGTCGGGGTCGGCCTCGTCTTTCGTGCGGGTTTCGTGGAGTGGAGGGACTAGTGGACCGTCTCGCGGGCGCCCTCGGCCGCGGGAACGGCCCCGTTCGGGTGGTAATCGGGGACCAGCGCGCGCAGCGTGCCGATGACCGCCGCGCGGTCCCGCGCCCGCGCTGCCTGGGCCAGCTGGTCGATACCTGTGGCCAGCGTTACGCGGTTGAGTGGCCGCGGCCGGGCGATGAGGACGCCCGGATAGCGCGTCGGCTCGGTGGTTTCGGCGGTGTGGAACAGCTCCTCGTGTAGTTTTTCGCCGGGGCGCAGGCCGGTGACCTGGATCTTGATGTCCTCGCCGGGGCGCAGCCCGGCAAGGCGAATCATCTGCTGGGCGAGGTCCATGATCCGCACCGGCGTCCCCATGTCGAGGACGTAGATCGCTGCGCCGTCGCCCTCCCCGGTGCCGAGGACGGTAGCCTCGAGCACAAGCTCCACTGCTTCGCGCACGGTCATGAAATAGCGCGTCATTTCCGGGTGCGTGACGGTCAGTGGCCCCCCCTGGGCGAGCTGGCGTTCGAACAGTGGTACCACCGACCCGGTCGAGCCGAGCACGTTGCCGAAGCGGAGGGTAATGAATCGGGTGGCGATATCCTCACCGGCTGCGCGCGCGAGATTGAGCGACTGGCAATAGCTTTCGGCGACGCGCTTGCTTGCCCCCATGACCGCGGCGGGGTTGACCGCCTTGTCGGTCGAGATCAGCACCATAGCCGCGACGCCTTCGGCGACGCAGGCATCGACGACATTGCGGGTGCCGACCACATTGGTGAGCACGCCCTCTTCGGGGTTGTCCTCGACGATCGGCACATGCTTGAGGGCGGCCGCGTGGAACACGAGCTCGGGCCGTGCCGCATGAATGGCGGCGGCGATGCGGGTACCATCGCGTACGTTGGCGAGGACCGCGGTGCGCGGCAGCGCCGGCGTGCGCTCGCGAATTTCGAGGTCGATGCTGTAAAGCGCGTATTCGCTGTTATCGATCAGGGTCAGGTGCGCTGGCTCCAGCGCCGCCACCTGGCGCGCGAGCTCGCCGCCGATGGTGCCGCCGGCCCCGGTGACCAGCACCCGCTTGCCGCGGATCAGTTCCTCCATCGCGGCGCGGTCGAGGACCTGCTGGGGACGGCCCAGGAGGTCCTCGATGGCGATTGGGCGCGGCTCGATCCGGGGCGATTCGGCGGCGCGGAAATCGGTCATGCGCGGCAGGCGCGCCAGCGTGACGCCGAGCGCCTCCGATTCCTCCAGCAGCCGCGCCATGACCCGCCCGGGCAAAGTGTCGTCGGTGATGATGAAGCGCCGCGGGCGCAGGTTGACGTTGTGGAGACGCGCCATGATGTCGCCGAGCCGGTCGAGCGGTCCGCTCACCTCCACCCCGCGGATGCGCCGCCCGATCCTTGAGCCCTCGGTATCGATGATGCCAACGACGCGGTAACGCGCGGTCGAATCCTCCGACAGCGCCCGCAGGAACAGGTCCGCCCCGTTGGCCGCGCCGATCAGCAGCACCGGCACGCGGTCACCGCGGCCGGCGTCCATGGCGGTCCGTCCCCAGCCCTGCTTGGCAATGCGATACATGATGCGCGGTCCCGCCAGCAGCGCCACCAGCATGAACCAGTTGATCGCCAGCGCCGCGCGCGGCATGTCGACGAGGCGGGTGGTCCAGAACTGCACAACGACGAAGAGCAGGACGATCAGTGTCACCGCCCGCAGGATCCGCAGGATCTCGGGGGTGGAGGTGTATTGCCACACGTCGCGCTGGGTCTGCAGGAAGACGAACACCAGCGCCGAAACCAGCGTGAACCCGCCGGTGCCGAGGATCACCAGTTCCGGCGAATAATCCCACGGGTCGCCGCCGAGCCGCAGGGCCAGCGAGGCGAAGAACGACAGCGCCGCCATGGCGGCGTCATGGCACAGGATGAATCCCGCGCGCAGGCTACGTCGGACGCGCGGACTCACGGGTGCGCGGTCCGGAATGTTGGAACGGGGCAAATACGGCTAAACATCATGTCGGGCATATTCGTTCAACTGGCCGGGCAAGTCCATCGGCAGGGGCCGGAATCCCCCTTCAGCCTTGCTTCGGTGCATCCTCCGGTGCGGCGCGGGCGAGCCACAGCAGCATCCAGCCGACCGTGACGGCGGCGGCGGCAAGGCACAGCACCTGTCCCGTTGTTCCCACCACCTTGGCCGACAGCACGGCGATGAGCGCGAGGAAGACATTCCCCGCGGCGATGAAACGTGCGACCCGCGCATGGCCCAGGCCGCGCTGCACGGCACGCTGGTAGAAGTGCTTGGCGTGGGCCCGCCACACGGTTTCGCCCGCGAGCGCACGGCGGACGATGGTGATGGTCGCATCGGCGAGGTAATAGCCCGGCAGGATCAGCGCCGCCGACCAGTAGCCCCACGCCGCCAGCGTCAGCAGGAACCAGCCGAGGAGGTAGCCCAGCGCGATGGCGCCGACGTCGCCCATGAACACCCGCGCCGGGTGCCAATTGAGCAAGAGGAACCCCGCCGCCGCGGATGCCGTCACCAGCGCCGCCAGCGCGAGCGCGATCCCCGGGCGCCCGGCGTCGCCCCCCGCGGTCGCCAGCAGCGCAAACAGGCCGAAGCCGATGGCCATGGTCTCCACCCCGGCGATACCATCGATACCGTCCATGAAATTGTAGAGGTTGATAAACCAGACCCAGGCCACGGCGGCCGCCACGCGGTCGAGCGCGAGCGGCAGGATGCCCTGAAACACGAGCAGCTTTTCGGGCATCAGCGCCAGCGCCACCGCCACGGCGGCAACGTGGGTGGCGAGACGCAGGGCCACGCGGATGCCACGCAGGTCATCGATCCACGACACCAGGGCCAGCGCCGCCGTGAGCGCAATGACCACGGGGAATTCCGCCGCCTCCGGCGTGTGCAGCCAGAAAACGCCCACGACCAACGGCAGGGCCACCGCGAGGATGCCGATACCACCGCCACGCGGCGTCGGCGCGGAATGGCTGGAGCGTTCGTTGGGATGGTCCAGCACGGCGCGCCGCTTCAGGACCGCCAGTACCCAGCGCGTGACGATCCAGGCCGCCGCCACGGTCAGGATCGACAGCACCAGCGCGCCCGCGAGACCCTCGCCGCTCGCAAGCGCGGTCATCCCTTTTCCTTCACGCGGGTGAAGGCCCATTGCACGGTGGCGCCCGGCCGCGGCCCTTCGGCGGTGACGCCGCCGGTGACGACGATCTGGTTGGCGCGGCGCATCTCACCGCTGCCGACGTAGATGGAATTCTCGACCGTGACGTTGCCGCCTTCGGCGCGGAAGCGCCAGCCGGCACCCGACGGCAGGCGCAGCAGGACCGCGTGTTCCTCGCCCAGCAGCGACGCGGTGACGCCGGGGTGCAGGTGAAAGCGCACGGCGAAGCTGCGTGGCCGCCCGCGCCGCCAGCGCCACAGGCGGCGCGGGCCGTCGTCGCTCCCGCCGGTTGCGGCGGTGTCGGCGGTGCCGTCGCGGGGCGGAATCAGGTGATCCTCGCCGCGGACCTCCTCGCCGCTGCTCGACATCCACAGGCGGCGGCGGTGGATCAGGCCGAAGCCGCCGACGTAGCCGTCGTGGCTGCCGTCGAGCCAGGTGGCGCCGTCGGACTCGGTGCGGGTGTGGCTGACCGTGACGGGATGCTTGCCGATTTCGCTGCCGCGCCCGGGCGCCTCGAGGATCTCGGTCGAATTGGTGTCGGCGAGCGTCAGCGTCGAATGGGCGGCACTCGCGCGCAGCGCTTGGCGCCACGTGATGCCGAGCCCGGGACCGCCGCCGCAGTTCACCACCAGGCGCTCCTTGCCGATACTCATCTCGAACGACAGTGTGCCGGCGAAGGCATGGTCGCGCGCGCCCGGCGGCGGTGGGGCGCCCATGTCGCAGATCAGCAGCGTGCGGTTGGCGGTGACGCGCTCGAATCCGGAATGGGGCGCGCTGGTCAGCGGCTTGCCCGGCGCCTCGGCACGGGTCAGCACCATGTCGACCAGCCAGGCCTCGCCCTCGCTGGAATCGTTGAACAGCGCCAACCCGCCGTCGCCATGCCGGAAGAAGCGCAGCATCGGTGCCATGCGGTCGATGGCATGCTGCAGGGAATGGGGCACGGGGTGGCCGCCGGTCATCAGCACCGAACGGATGTCCACAAGGTCTCGGAGCACGGCAAACTGCTGCGCCGGGGAGCGCTCGATATGGCCGCCGTCGCCCAGCACCTGGCGGGCGAGCTCGCGTTCGAGGCGCACCAGCGTGCGCCGCAGGTGCCGGCCGCCGCCGAACACCACAGCGGCGGTGAAAACCTGCCCCTTGAATACCGTGAGCAGCCGCGCGCCGGACAATCCGCCGCCGCCGCCCCGCAGCAGGTGGCGCGCTTGGCGTGCCAGGCTGGCGAGGAAGGCGCGCTCGAACGCGGGTTCGGCGCCGGGCAGGATGACATCGGCGCTGGCGATCCAGGCCGCGATCCGCGTCGCCAGGACGTCGGGCCGCCACGGGATGCGCCGCCACCGCTTATGACGTGCGATCCAGTCGGCGACGAGGCGCCGCGCCGTCTCGCGCGCCGATTCGCCGCCGGCGACCCGGAGGTCGCGCAGCCAGGCAAATCCGTGCAGCGCCGTGAGCCAGTCGAGCCCCGCTTCCGACGGCGCCCACAGCGCCATGCCCGGGCCTGCGCCCTGGGTCGGCGGCGTCACCCGTATGGTCCGTCCGTGAAAGGCGAAGGTGCCGCCGATGACGGCGCGGCCGCGCCCGGCATCGCCGGGCCACGGGTCGATGGGAACGCCCGCCAGCGCCCGTCCCGCCGCCCCGCCGAGCAGCATGCCGTGCACCGGCGTCGCGTAATAAAGACTGCGCAGCGCATATCCCATCGCCCGCGCGTTGCGCGCGAAGGGGCGCCGGGCGACGGCAAGGTACCAGCCAAACGGTGGGTGTTGGGGCGGGGCGGGCGCGGCCTCGGTCATGGCCAGGCGCCCCGGTCAGGCGCTGCCGCGCTTGGCGCGGCCTTCATGGGACACAGTGGCCCGGCCGCCGCCCCGCAGTCGGGCGATATTGTCGGCATAGGCCGCTTCGCCGCCGGCGAAGGTGGACGTGCCGGCCACCAGCACATCGGCACCGGCGGCAACGGCGCGGGCGGCGGTTTCGGCGTTGATGCCGCCGTCGACCTCGAGGTCGATGTCGCGGCCAGCGGCGTCGATGGCCTTGCGCACCGCCGCGATCTTGGCGAGCTGGGATTCGATGAACGCCTGTCCGCCGAATCCCGGGTTGACGGTCATCACCAGCACCAGGTCGATATCGCCGAGGACGTTGTCGATCGCCTCCACCGGTGTTGCCGGATTGAGCGCCACCCCCGCCTTCTTGCCGAGCGAGCGGATCAGCTGCACCGTGCGGTGCAGATGCGGTCCGGATTCGGGATGCACGGTGATGATGTCGGCGCCGGCGTCGGCGAAGCCGGGCACGTAGGGATCGACCGGCGCGATCATCAGGTGCACGTCGAACGGCAGCCGGCTGTGGGCGCGCAGCGCCCTGATCACGTCGGGGCCGATGGTGATATTGGGCACGAAATGGCCGTCCATGACGTCGACATGGATGTAGTCCGCACCCGCCCTGGTGACCGCCGCGATTTCGAGGCCGAGCCGCGCGAAATCGGCGGCGAGAATCGAGGGTGCTATGCGGACCGGCTTTGCCACCGGCGTTAGGTAGCAGCTTCGCCAGACCGCCGCAAGCGGGCGGCAAAGAAGCCGTCGATCCCTCCCCCGTCCGCCATCATCGAGGGCAGGGTGCGCATGCAGCCGGCGGCGGTCGCGGCCTCGGGCAGGCCGGGAAGGTCCGCCGGCGTGACCGGGTCGGCGGTGAAATCGTCATGACGGGCGAGGAACGCGGCGATACGCGCCTCGCCCTCGACCGGTTCCAGCGAACAGACGGTGTAGACCAGCATCCCGCCCGGCCGCGTCAGGTGCGCGGCATTGTCGAGCAGCCGGTCCTGCAGGGCGGCGGCGCCGGCGATGTCGTCGGGCCGCCGGGTACGCGCGATGTCGGGATGGCGGCGCATGGTGCCGGTGGCGGTGCACGGCGCGTCCAGCAGCACTGCGTCGAACGGCGCCGCCGCGAATGCTGCGCCGTCGGTGGCGACGAGCTCCGCCGCGAGTCCGGTCCGCGCCAGGTTCCGGGCAACGATGTCGAGCCGGTCCGCCGACCGGTCCACGGCGGTGACATGGGCGCCCCCCGCCGCCAGTTGCAGCGTCTTGCCGCCCGGCGCCGCGCACAGGTCGAGCACCCGTTTTCCCGTAACCGGGCCCAGCAGCTGCACCGGAATCTGCGCCGCCGCGTCCTGGACCCACCAGGCGCCGTCGGCATAGCCGGGCAGGTCGGGGATGGCCCCGCCGCTCCGCCGGCGCAGTGCGCCCCAGGGCAGGACCTCGGCTTCCAATGACGCGGCGAGGCTCTCTGCCTTCACGGCGTCGCGCGGCGCAAGGTCGAGCGGCGCCTCGGTCAGGTGGCTTGCGGCAATGGCCCGCGCGGTGTCCTCGCCGTAGGCGTCGCACCATCCCTGCCACAGCCAGTCCGGCGTGTTGACGCGCGCCGGGTCGAGGTCCGCGACCAGAGTCCGTCCCTCGCGCGCCACCCGCCGCAGCACGGCATTGACCAGACCCTTGAACTTTGACGCGCGCCTCGCCTCGCACAGGGCGACGGAGGTGGCGACGGCGGCATGGGGCGGCGTGTCGAGGTAGAGGAGCTGGACGATGCCGAGTGCCAGGATGTCGGAGACGGCGCGCGCCGCCTCGGGCAGCGGTCGCTCCACCAGCCGCGCGATCACGGCGTCGATCTCGCCCGCCCGGCGCAGCACCGTCGCCGCAAGCAGGCGGGCGAAGGCGCGGTCGCGCGCCTCCAGCGCGGCGAATCCCGGCGCGTCCTCCAGCGCCGTTTCCAGCGGCCTGCGCTGCTCACGGACACGCGCAAGCGCCACCGCCGCGGCGTGACGCGGGTCGACGGGAGCCTGTCGCGATGCGGGTCCCGCGGACCGCCGGCGCGTGGCGGTGGTCTGGGGACGGCGCGTGCGCGGCGGGCCGGGCGGGCGAGGGGCCATCAGCCCCACGGGCCGCTGGCGCCGGCCATCTCGCGCAGCCGGTGCACGCGACTCTCGGTCGACGGATGGGTCGAGAACAGGCTGTCGACCGCGTGGGCGTGCAGCGGGTTGATGATGAACATGTGGGCCGTCGCCGGGTTGCGCTCGGCGGCCAGGTTGTCGACGCCGCGTGCCATCGCGTCGATGCGCTCGAGCGCGGAGGCGAGCCACAGTGGCTGGCCGGAAATCGTCGCGCCGATGCGGTCGGCCTCGTACTCGCGGGTGCGCGATATCGCCATCTGCACCATCATCGCCATGATCGGCGCAAGGATCATGATCAGCAGCGCGCCGACGATGCCGAGCGGGTTGTTGCGGTTGCCGCCGCCGAAGAAGAACGCGAATTGCGCCAGCATGCCGATGGCGCCGGCTATGGTGGCGGTGATCGTCTGGATCAGCGTGTCGCGGTTACGGACGTGGGCGAGCTCGTGGGCCATGACGCCCGCGATCTCCTCGTGGGACAGGTGGTGCAGCAGGCCCGTCGTCGCCGCGACCGCGGCGTTCTCCGGGTTGCGTCCTGTGGCGAAGGCGTTGGGCTGGTCGTTCTCGATGGTATAGACCCGCGGCATCGGCAGTTCCGCGTTGGCCGCGAGCTGTTCGACGATGCCGTAGAATCCGGGCGCGCTCCGCCGGTCGACCTCGCGGGCGTTGTACATGGACAGCACCATGCGATCGGAGTTCCAGTAGGCGAACAGGTTCATCGCCGCGGCCACGGCGAAGGCGATCAGCATCCCGGCCTCGCCGCCGATCAGGTAGCCCACGGCGAGGAACAGTGCCGTGATCCCGGCGAGGAGGATGGCGGTACGGACGTAGCCCATGTAATCGTTTCTCCGGCGCGGCGGGCGGAAATGCCCGGGGCGCCACGAAGGCGGGTGTAAAATCCCCGCAGATTAAGTAGAGTGCGTGTGCCCCCTGTTCAAGGGGCAGAGCCTGGACAGGGTCAAAGATTCCAATACGTTAAGGCCACATGCCCCGATGACTGAGACGCCGAAAACCCCCCGCCGCATCCAACCCCCGGCCCCGCCGCCGCCGTCGGTGCCGCGCCGCCCGCGCGCGCCCGTGCCCACCCCCGTCGCAGACGAGCGTCCCGAGGGCAAGGCGTCGAAGCCGGAGACCGACCCCACCCGTTACGGCGACTGGGAAAAGAACGGCCGCTGCATCGACTTCTGATTCGGCTGCCCCGCCTCACACGGACCGGCGGGGTGCCAGCGGCGCGTCATCCTGGGCTATCATTACGGGCCAGCGGCGACCGAGGTCCCGCAGCCGCAACGGATGACGACGGAATTGAAGTCCCTTTCGCCACTCCCTGTCCGGGCCCTCGGATCCATCGGCATCGTCGCCGCCTATCTCGTCCTTGTGCTGGCGCCGCTCGCTTTGGCCTGGGCTTCGGCGCCCGACGGCGGCGGTATCGCCGCCGAGATCGGCAGCGCCGCCGCCTTCGCCGGCTACGCCATGCTGCTGGCGCAGTTCACGCTGACGGGACGCTTCCGCGTCATCGGCGCGCGCATCGGCATCGACGTCGTCCTGCGGCTGCACCAGCTTCTCGCCCGCGCGCTGACGGTCCTGCTGGTGCTTCATCCGTTCCTCTACGGCTTGCCGCGGATCGTCGCCGACCCCCTGGCTTATCTCGCCGGCGTCGTCCGGATGTTTACCACGCCGGCTTTTGCCTCGGGGGTGGCTGCATGGATTCTGCTTCTGGCGTTGATGATCCTCGCGGTCTATCGCGGCCGGATTGGATTGCGCTACGAAGTCTGGCGCGCCAGTCACGCGTTCCTCGCGGTACTCGTCGCCACCGGCGGGTTGCATCACGCGCTGACGGTCGGTGGTCTCAGCGGCGCGCCGGGTGTGCGGATGGCCTGGGTGGTCCTCGCCGCACTAGCGGGCCTTACCCTCCTGCACACCTACCTGTTCCGGCCGCTGGCGCTGGGGCGCCACCCTTGGCGTATCTCGGACGTGCGCTCCGTCGGCCCCGGTCGCTGGGTGTTAGGGGTGGAACCGGATGGCGGCGGGGCGCTCGACTTCCGCGCCGGGCAGTTCGTCTGGCTCAAGGTCGGCGACCACCCGTTCACCCTGCGCGAGAACCCGTTCTCCATCGTATCCGCCCCGGGCGCGCCCCGGGTGGAATTCCTCATCCGCGAAGCGGGCGACTTCACCGGGGCCGTCGGCCGCCTCCGGCGCGGACAGCGGGCCTGGCTCGACGGACCCCCACGGCGCCTTCACGCGCGCAGCGGCGGGTAACGCGGCACGTGTGATCCTGCTCGCCGGTGGGGTCGGGCTGGCGCCGTGTCTCGCCATGCTGCGCGAGGCCGCGGCCGAGGGCGATCCGCGCCCCCATCACCTGATCTTCGGCAACCGGACCGAGGGCCAGATCGTGCTGCGCGACGAAATCGCGGCCCTGTCGCCGCGCCTCGACCTCCGGACCGATTTCGTGCTGTCGGAACCGCCGCCGGGCTGGGGCGGGACGACCGGCCAGATGGACGCCGAAACACTGACGCCCCTTCTGGCGGGCGGCGGGAACGCGTCCGGCGCCGTCTACTTCGTCTGCGGCCCGCCGCCGATGGTGCGCGCGTCGCTCCATGCTCTGTCGGCGCTCGGTGTGCCGGCGGACGGGGTCGTTACCGAACGCTTCGACTACGATTGAGGACAGGGATGTTCCGCGACCGGGCCATTCGGATGTTCACGGCGATCCTTGCCGTGGTGCTGGCCGTGCTCGCGGCTTTCGTGCTGCGGTAAGGCGTTACTTCTTTGGCGCTATCCGGTTCATGCGTTCCAGGAAAGCGATGATGTTCTTGCGTTCCGCCGCGTCGCGGGCGTGATGGCGGGACAGCTTGCGCTCCAGCCATGCCGCCCGTTCTTCGGCGTCGGGGTGGGCCCTCATGAACTCCACCGCCTTGGCGACGCTGTGGCAGCGCGCGCATTGCTTTGCAAAGGCGACTTCCCCGGCGTCCTGGGCGAGCGCCGGCGCGCCCGCGGTGACGACTAGTGTCGTCAAGGCGATGGCGGCGGCGATCCAGTACGTCATCATTCGTTGCCCTTCTTCGAGCCCCTGAGCAGGAAATAGAACAGGGCCGCGACGATGAACGGGAGGATGAGGACAAGGTCGTCGGCACGCATGTTCATCATACTCGCCAGATAGAAGCTGAAAAAGATCATCCCGACCGAAACGACATAGACCAGCGTCGCGCCGACGACGGCGAAATTGATGGTCTTGCCGTTGGTGCGCAGCACGTAGCCGACCACGAACGCCGGCAGCAGCGTCGAAAACAGGATGATGGCGATCTTTCCGTCCACCGTTGAAATCTCCTCGGGGGTCTAGCGGTTGAGGCGGTGCTCGACCAGGTCCTCGACAACGCCGGGATCGGCGAGGGTGGAGGTATCACCCAGGTTGCGGAAATCGTTTTCGGCGATCTTGCGCAGGATGCGGCGCATGATCTTGCCCGAACGGGTCTTCGGCAGGCCCGGCGCCCACTGGATATTGTCGGGCGCGGCGAAGGGGCCGATCTCCTTGCGCACCCATTGCACAAGTTCCTGCCGCAGCTCCTCGCTCGGTTCGGCCCCGGACATCAGCGTGACGTAACAGTAGATGCCCTGGCCCTTGATGTCATGCGGGTAGCCGACGACGGCCGCCTCCGACACCTTGGGATGGGCGACCAGCGCGCTCTCGACCTCGGCGGTGCCGAGACGATGGCCCGACACGTTGATCACATCGTCGACGCGGCCGGTGATCCAGTAGTAGCCGTCTTCGTCGCGGCGGCAGCCGTCGCCGGAAAAATACCGGCCCGGGAACTGCTTGAAATAGGTGTCGATGAAACGCTGGTGGTCGCCGAAGACGGTGCGCATCTGCCCGGGCCAGGAATCGATGAGGCACAGGTTTCCGGTGCCCGGCCCCTCGATCGGCGTGCCGTCGTGATGGCAAAGCTGGGGCTGGATGCCGAAGAACGGCTTCGTCGCCGAACCGGGCTTGAGCGCCGTTGCCCCCGGCAGCGGCGTGATCAGGATGCCGCCGGTCTCGGTCTGCCACCAGGTGTCGACGACGGGACAGCGCTCATCGCCGACGACCCGGTGATACCAGAGCCAGGCGTTGGGGTTGATCGGCTCGCCCACCGTGCCGAGGATGCGGAGCGACTTGCGCGACGTCTTCTTCACCGGCCCGTCGCCACCCTGCATCAACGCGCGGATCGCCGTCGGCGCGGTGTAGAAAATGTTGACCTTGTGCTTGTCCACGACCTGCCAGAAGCGCGACGTGTCGGGGTAGTTGGGCACGCCCTCGAACATCAGCGTGGTCGCGCCGTTGGCCAGCGGTCCGTAGACGATGTAGCTGTGCCCGGTGACCCAGCCGACGTCGGCGGTACACCAGTAGATGTCGCCCTCGTGGTAATCGAAGACGTACTGGTGTGTCATCGCGGCGTAGACCATGTAGCCGCCGGTGGTGTGCAGCACGCCCTTGGGCTTGCCGGTCGAGCCCGAGGTATAGAGGATGAACAGCGGGTCTTCGGCGCTCATTTCCTCGATCGGGCAATCGGCGGAGACCTTCGCCGCGGCCTCGTGGTACCAGACGTCGCGGCCGTCCACCCAGTCGATCTTGCCGCCGGTGCGTTTGACCACGATCACCGTCTCGACGCCGGTGCATTTTGCCACCGCCGAGTCGGTGTTGGCCTTGAGGGGAATGTGTTTGTTGCCGCGCACGCCTTCGTCGGCCGTGATGACGCAGTTCGACCGGCAGTCGGTAATGCGCCCGGCCAGCGAATCGGGCGAAAAGCCGCCGAACACGACCGAATGGATGGCGCCGATGCGGGCGCAGGCGAGCATGGCGACCGCGGCTTCGGGAATCATCGGCATGTAGATGGTGACGCGGTCGCCTTTCCCGATGCCGCGCGATTTCAGGACATTGGCGAACCGGCAGACCTGCTCATACAGTTGGCGGTAGGTAATGCGCGTGTCCCTGGCGGGGTCGTCGCCTTCCCAGATGATTGCGGTCTGGTCCGCCCGCTGCGGCAGATGGCGGTCGACGCAATTGGCGCAGGCGTTGAGCGTGCCGTCCTCGTACCACTTGATCGAGACCTTGCCTTTGAAGGTCGTGTTCTTGACCTTGGTATAGGGTTTGATCCAGGTGATGCGCCGGCCATGCTCGCGCCAGAACGCCTCCGGGTCGGTAACGGACGCCTTGTACATCTCTTCGTACCTGGCGCGATCGATCAGCGCATGGGTGGCCGTTTCTTCGGCGACGGGGACAAGGGGATCATCGGGCATGAGTTCTGCTCCCTGATCTGCAGCGGTGCCGGCAAGGCAACGCCGCGGCAGAACGCGTCCGCACCCGGACGCGCGCCGGAATTATGAAAGCATTATTGATGGCCGTGGCCCACGGCACAAGGGGGCGGCCGCGACTCCCCGGCCGATCCTAATCCCGGTTCCGGGGCGCGAGGCGAATTTCGCCGTTGGATACCGTGACCGGCACCTTCATCAGGGCGCAGTCACCCGGCATCGGGCCGGACAGGACTTCCCCGGTATTGATGCGAAAGGTCGCCCCGTGCATGACGCAGAGGATGCGGGTCTTGTCCAGGGTCAGGAACACGTCGTCCTTCCAGTTAAGCGGCAGCAACTGGTGCGGGCACTGGTTGACGTAGGCGAAAGCTGTCTCACCGTCGCGGACGACGAAGATCTCGATCTCCTCGCCGTCGTCGAACTGCAACATGAAGGCCTTTGACGGCGGATCGGAGAGGTCTTCGAGGCGGCACAGCGCCTCTCCGGGGCGAACGACGGGCGGGGTGCTCACGGGAACTCTCCAACGGTGGTGCGGAACCCCGCGCCCGGGCGGCGGCTTGGGCGGGCGGCGGCGCGCATTATTATCGGTTCGGCGGCGCGGGACAAGCCGCCGCGGCCGTCTAATTTGAAAATGGAGTGCTGCTAACTAGCTGTCAGTTCGGCCAGTTGCCTAGCCAAACGCCGATGAGCCCAACTGCCATAGCCAGCAAGGCTCCTGCAATAAAAATACCGGCAGCCTTCAAGGCTTGAGTACCGTGGTTTCCACGTCGCCCCTTAAACCCGTCCACCCACCATAGAACGATGTGGTAAGCACTCACGAACCAGCACACCACGCAGGCTAACCAAATGATGACAAAAACAATTACAGTGCCAATTCCGATGGCGTTCATTTTGTTCTTTGCTCCGCCACGATAGCCGCTCTTACGGCATCTAGGGGCGCCCCTAAATCGGTATACTACGAGGGCGGCGCCTCCCTCTCACGCCGTGATGCCGGCCATCCGGCACAGGATCTTCCACTCCGCCGCCGACACCGGCACCACCGACAGGCGCCCCTGCCGCACCAGGGCGAGCTTCTCGAGCCCCGGCTCCGCCTTGATCGCGGCAAGGCTGACGCGGTTCTTCACCGGCATGACCGCCTTCACGTCGACCATGCCGAAGCGGCCGGTGGCATCGCTGTCGTCGGGGTAGTGCTCCTTGACCACCTCGACCACGCCGACGATGTCCTTCTCGTCGACCGAATGATAGAAGAAGCCGCGGTCGCCCTTCTTCATCGCCTTCATGTTGTTGTTGGCCTGGTAGTTGCGCACGCCGTTCCAGTGGGTGCGCTTGTCCTTGACCAGCCGCTCCCAGGAATAGGATCCGGGTTCGGACTTGAACAACCAGTACGCCATCGCTGCCTCGTTTGTTGCGGGATTGGCGGTTCGACCTATTTTTCCGGGAACACCAGCCGCCACGGCCAGATCACGGACGACGAAAACAGCCCGGCCCGGGCATAGGGGTCGTCGTCGGCAAACCGGCGCGCCGCCGTCATGTCCTCGGCCTCGACGATCAGCAGGCTGCCGACGGGTGTCTGCCCGTCGTCGGCGAGGATCGGCCCGGCCGTCATCAGCCGGCCGCCCGCCGCCCGCAGGTACACAAGGTGCGTCTCCCGCGTCTTCATGCGCAGATCGACGCTGTCGGGCTTGTCGTGGTTCAGGATGGCAAAGTGCATCTGGTTGATCTCCCCTGCGGCAGTCATCATTTCGTAAGCCCGACCTCTCGGTCGATCCCCTCGGCCCGGAACGGGCGCGACAGCAGTTCCTCCACCACCTCGGCGAGCGGCGCGTCCCCGTTCACCACGCGGTCGACGGCGGCGACGATCGGCATCTCGATGCCGAGCCGCGCCGCCAGCCGCACCACCGCGCCCGCCGTGTGGGCGCCCTCCGCCACCGTGCGCCGCGCCGCCAGGATATCGCGCGCGCCCCGGCCCCGGCCGATCTCGACGCCCAGCGAATAGTTGCGCGAGTCCTCCGAGGTGCAGGTCAGCACCAGGTCGCCGAGCCCCGACAGGCCCATCATCGTCTCGAGCTCCGCGCCCTTCACCAGCGCCAGGCGTGTCATCTCGGTGAGGCCGAGGGTCAGCAGCGCGGCGCGCGCGTTCTGGCCAAATCCCATCCCCGCCACCATGCCGCAGGCGATGGCCATCACGTTCTTGACCGCGCCGCCGATCTGCACACCGATCATGTCGGCGCGGGTGTAGGGACGGAAGCGGGCGGATCCGATCGTGGCAGCCAGCGCTTCGGCGAGCGCCGCATCTGCCGCCGCCACGGTCACCGCGGTCGGCTTGCCCTCGGCGATCTCGCCGGCCAGTGTCGGCCCCGACAGGACGGCGGGGCGTGCGGCGGGCAACGCCTCGGCCAGCACCTCGGTCATCAGCAGGCCGGAGGATTCCTCGATGCCCTTGGCGCAGATGACGACCGGCAGGCCCTTGGGCGCGTGGGGGGCGAGAGTCCCGGCGACCGCGCGCAGGTGCTGCGCCGGGGCGACCAGCAGCAGCGCATCCATCGCCGCCAGCCGGCCGATGTCGCCCGTCGCCTTCACCCCCGGCGCGAGCGGCACGCCCGGAAGGAACAGCGTGTTTTCATGGGCGTCGTTGATGCTCGCCACCACCTCGGGCTCGTGGGCCCAGACCAGGGTCTCGAGCCCGCGCGCCACGATCACCTGCGCCAGCGCCGTGCCCCAGGCGCCGGCGCCGACCACGCCGATGCGGCGGAAGACCTCAGCCATGGCTGCCTGCCGCCGGAAGCGCGAAGTTGAAGGCGATGGAGATTCGCGCGCGGTCGCCGTGATAGGGCCGCACGCCGTGCATCAGCCACGCGGGGAACAGGAGCATCGTGCCGGTGGCGGGGGTGATCACTTCGCTGCCGCCCATGGTCTGGCAACCGCCGAGGGCGGGCGCCAGCTCCGGCGCGTACATGGCGGGGGCGAGGCCGCGCGGGTCCATTACCTCGAAGCCGCCGCCGAGGGTGGGGTCGGCGCCGATGCCGCCGTCGTCGACGTAGTAGCAGCCCGACCACGCCGCGCCGGGATGGGCGTGGATCTGGTTGGAATGGCCAGTGCGGTTGACGTTGGCCCAGGCGTTGACGAACCAGTCCACGGCGACGCGGTTGCCGGCGCGGTCGCCGGTCAGCCGGTCGGCCAGCGCCCTGGCGAAGGCGATGACCTTGTCGCCCTCGGCGCCGCCCCAGGCGGTGAAATCGTCGGCCGACTGCCAGCCCAGCAGGTTGGAATGGGCGACGCTCCTGCCCTTCGATTCGCGTGCCAGGATCGTTGCCGCGAGCCGCGCGTTGTCGGCCTCCGTCATCGGCGCGCGCGCGATCACCAGCGGCGTCGGGAACAGGCTGCGGACGTCAATGTCCTTGGCAGCGTCGCGTGGGGCACGTGTCATCGGGGGGTCCTCGGAAAGCCGGGGCCATTGTTCCCTCACACCTTGCGCCGCGCAAGGGGAAGGCCGGGTGCCCGCCGCGATCATTGAACGCCTGCGACCTCGCCCAGCGGCCAGCGCGGGCGCGGACGGAAGTCGAGCGGATCGGCGAGCCCGAGTCGCAGGCGCTCGATCCCCGCCCAGGCGACCATCGCCGCGTTGTCGGAACAGAGCGCCGCGGGCGGTGCCACCAGGGTAAATCCCTGCGCCCCGGCGACCTCCGCCAGCGCGGCGCGCAGGGTGCGGTTGGCGGCGACGCCGCCGGCCACCACCAGATGGCGCACGCCCGGATGGGCGGCGGCGAAGGTCTGCAGCGCGGTGCGGGTCCGGCGCGCCACCGATTCGGTGATGGCGGCCTGGAACGACGCCGCGATGTCGGCAGCTTCCTTTTCATTGGACGGATGGCCGAGGCGGTCCACCACCTGCGCCACCGCGGTCTTGAGGCCGGAGAACGAGAAATCGCAGCCCGGCTTGCCCAGCATCGGCCGCGGCAGGGCGTGGCGTGCGGGGTCGCCCGTGGCCGCGGCGCGTTCGAGCGCGGGCCCGCCGGGGTACGGCAGGCCGAGGAGCTTCGCCGTCTTGTCGAAGGCCTCGCCCATGGCGTCGTCGATGGTGGTGCCCATGACGCGGTAACGCCCGACCCCCTCCACCGCGACGAGCTGGCTGTGGCCGCCCGTCACCAGCAGCAGGAGATAGGGGAAGGCGATGTCATGGGTGAGCCGGCAGGTCAGCGCGTGGGCTTCGAGGTGGTTGACGTTGCTGAGCGGCTTGCCCGTCACCTGGGCCAGGGTCTTGGCCGTCATCACGCCGACGATGACGCCGCCGATCAGCCCCGGCCCGCCGGTGACCGCGATGCCGTCAAGCGCGTCGAAGCCGATTCCCGCCTCGGTCATGGCGTCGCGCACCAGCGTGTCGATATGGTCGAGGTGGCTGCGCGCCGCGATCTCCGGCACCACGCCGCCGTAGGGCGCGTGCTCGGCGAGCTGGCTCAGCACCTTGCTCGCGCGGATGTCGCGCGTGTCGGTGACCACCGCCGCCGCGGTCTCGTCGCAACTGGTCTCGATGCCGAGGACGATCATTGCCGCTCGCCCACCTCCGTCTCCGCGCGCGGGTCGCGCGCGGGCCCTACATACCCGCCCGTTGCGCGGTGCGCCAGCACCTCGGTCACGGCACCCGGTTACGACCCCGGAACGGCCCCGTCCCGCGGCCTTGCGCCGTCCCGCGGGCGCGCGTACCAATGGGTCCATGAGCACCGTTCCTTCCACGCCCGCGGCGCGCGCCGCCGCCGGAGCCCTGGTCATCGCCACGCGGGGCAGTCCGCTGGCGCTGGTCCAGGCGGGGCTGGTGCGCGATGCGCTGATCGCCGCCCATCCGGGGCTCGCGGTTTCGACCGCGGTGATCCGCACGAGCGGCGACATGCGCCTCGACCGGCCGCTGGCGGAGATCGGCGGCAAAGGCCTGTTCACCAAGGAGATCGAGGACGCGTTGCTCGACGGCCGCGCCGATATCGCGGTGCATTCGATGAAGGACGTGCCGACGGCGCTGCCGCCCGGCCTGCACATCCCCTGCGTGATGGAGCGCGAGGACGTGCGCGACGTGCTCATCGCCCGCGATCCGGCCGTGCGCCGCATCGACGACCTGCCGCGAGGCGCGCGCATCGGCACGGCGTCGCTGCGTCGCGCGGCGCAAGCACTGGCGCGCCGGCCCGACCTCCGCATCGTTGCCTTGCGCGGCAACGTCGGCACCCGCATCGACAAGATCGCAGCGGGCGCCGCCGACGCGACGTTCCTCGCGCTCGCCGGGCTCAAGCGACTCGGTATCTCGGACGATACCGGCACCATTCTCGACGTGGATGACATGCTTCCCGCTGTGGCCCAGGGGGCCATCGGCGTCGAATGCCGCAGCGATGACGCGCGCGTGGCGCGGCTCCTCGAACACCTTGATCATGCCCCGAGCCGCCGTTGCGTCACCGCCGAACGCGCTCTACTGGCGGCATTGGAAGGGTCGTGCCGCACGCCCATTGCCGCGTTGGCGACCGTTACCGGTCCCGATGGCGCGGACGCAAGCCTCGACTTGCGGGCGATGATCGCGCTGCCCGACGGCCGCCGCCGCGTCGATGCGCGGCAGTCGGGGACCGATGCTGCCGCCCTTGGCGCGGCGGTGGGGGCACGGCTCCGCGCCGATGCCGGCCCGGAGTTCTTCGTTGCGCTCGCCTCCGCGTCGCCATCCGGGGCGGGGCGGTGACGCCGCGCACGGTGCTGGTGACTCGCCCGGCCGAGGATGCGGCGCCGTTGGCACGGCGCATCGAGGCGCTGGGTCATCGCGCCCTGTGCGAACCGTTGCTCGTCATCCGCTTCCTCGACGACGCGACGCTCGATCTCGACGGCGTCCAGGCTTTGGCCTTCACCTCGGCCAACGGCGCGCGCGCGCTGGTCCACGCGCGGCCCGAGGCGCGGCGCCTCGGGCTTTCGGTTTTCGCCGTCGGCAAGGCGACGGCGGTTGCGGCGCGCGCGGCGGGATTTGACAACGTCGTCACTGCCGGCGGCGATGTCGACTCCCTCGCCCATGAAATCGCCACGGCATTGCGGCCCGGCGCCGGCGTCGTCGTGCATGTCGCCGGGCGCGAGCGCGCGCGGGATCTCGTCGCTGCGCTCGCCGCGGACGGGTTCGCTGCGCGCCGCGCCGTGCTCTACGCCGCCGACATGGTCGAGTCGCTGTCGCCCGCGACGATGGATGCGCTGCGATCCGGTGCGATCGACGACGTCGTCATTTTCTCCCCCCGCACGGCGCGCGGGTTTGTTACCCTCCTCACGCGCGCGGGGCTGGCGCGCGCGGCCGGTCGCCTGCGCC
>WHSO01000142.1 GCA_009380075.1 Alphaproteobacteria bacterium
CCGGGCCTCAGCGTTGCGCTCTCTTCCTTAGATATACGCAAGCGCCCGCCGGAGCGTTGTGCCGTTTCCCACAGATTCCGCGCGATTGCCGGCAACCCGCTGGAATCCAACACTATTTTTCCGATTTTGGCGACGTGAGCCGGCCAACAGCGGAACCCCCGGTAGGTCCGCGTCTTCAGCCGTCCGCGCGGTCCGCGCAATGGGCGCAGCGGCCGTGCAGCTCAACGATGGTGTGACGGGTCTTGAAGCGCTTGCGGTCCGCCACCGCGGTCAGGCCCGCCTCGGCGGGCAGGGAGAATTTCCAGATCTCGCGGCAGTCGTCGCAGATGGCGAAGGCGGCCGTCTCCGTGTGGTCGAGATGCCGGCAGGCGACGAAGGCGTTGAGGCTCTCGATGCGGTGCACCAGTTCGCGCTGGCGGAGGGTCTCCAGCGCCCGATAGACCTGCACCGGGGCGCGCAGTCCCTGGTCGCGCAAGGCCTCCAGCAGATCGTAGGCGGTCATCGCCCGGCCGGCATCGCGCAGGCAGTTCAGCATCAGGTTCTGGTTGCGGGCCAGCTTGTCCGTCACGGTCATCGCGCCGGCCCCTTCTGGGCGCCGCCGCCCCGGAAGGCGAGGCCCGGCAGGCTGGCGAGGAAGAACCTCCGGATGGTCTGCTTTCGACGACATCTCAGACGAGACGATCCAACCCTCGATGGTCACCGATGTGCCAAGAACGGACTTTCCCGTATCGCGAGGAATTTGCGCTTTGTCGTGCTGAATTAATTTTTTGTAATGTCTCAGTTTGAATTTGACTGGATGCGCCGCGTTGAATTTGACTGGATGCGCCGCGTGGGACTCGAACCACGACTGCCGCAGGCAAAGCGCGGTGTCCAATTCGGCCCGATTGATGCTTGCCCGGTTATGATCACCCGCCACGTTGTTCAACGGTCAGCCGAGCAACCGCGATTCTCGGAGTGTGACGATGTCGAACACAACGGAAGAATATGTTCGTCAATTCTATGACGAACACGGATGGGCGCGAGGTGGTGAAGACGAGCTATTCAGGCAATTCCGGCCGGCCTACAAGCCGTATCATGAGGGAACCATTGCACGCACGCTCGCCTGTTTCGAAAGCTGTGCCGGAAGACTCTTGATCGTCGGCTGCGGCGATATGCCGAGGAGCCATGTGGAACTTGGCGAACAGTTCGCGGCGACCGTTTGCTTTGACATATCCAGGGTCGCCCTGGACATCGCCGCCCAGCGCGTTTCGAAAGCGAAGACCCAGCTCGGCTCGATCTGCGAGGCCCCATTTCCGGACGCGACCTTCGATGCCGTCTTCGCCTCCCACGTCATCTACCACATCGACGCATCGCTCCAAGAGCAGGCGGTTCGCGAAATGATACGGGTCGTCAAGCCGGGCGGGCGGGTCGTGGTCGTCTACAGCAATCCCAAATCGCCGATCCGCTACGCCGCCGGCATCGTTCACCGGCTTCGCAAGCTTTTCGCTCCGAAGGTCGCGGTGAAGGAATCGGGACTCTATTTCTCACCGTACCCGCTGGGATGGTGGAAGAGGTTTTCCGATAGCTGCGACGTTTCGATGAAGCCATGGGACGTAATCGGCAGTTACGAGGAAAGAACCTTGATACCTGCCGACTGGTTGGCTTCACTGTTCTATGCGATGGCGCGGGTGACGGAGAGGACGTTGCCGAAGCTAGCGGTTCGAATCTGGCAGTATCCCATTATCGTCTTGGGGCGCCGGTAGCGCGCCGGCGTTTCATCGAGTCGCGTACGCTCCCTGCCTGGACACGGACATCCACTCCCATTCTTCCAATGCAGGGGCGGCTTTCCCGACCTTTAGTGCACGGCTACCTGGGCGAGGAATGCAAACTGGCCTTGGCGTAACCCCCATCCCGTCCGGCGCAGTCGGCGCAGCGGCCGTGCAGTTCGACGGTGGTGTGACGGGTCTTGAAGCCCTTGGCGTCCGCCACCGCGGTCAGGCCCGCCTCGGCGGGCAGGGAGAATTCCCAGATCTCGCGGCAGTCGTCGCAGATGGCGAAGGCGGCCGTCTCCGTATGGTTGAGATGCCGGCAGGCGACGAAGGCGTTCAGGCTCTCGATGCGGTGGATCCTTTCCTCCTTACCGAGGGCCTCCAGCGCCCGGTAGACCTGCACCGGCGCGCGCAGGCCGGCGTCGCGCAGCTCGTCCAGCAGCTGATAGGCGGTCATCGCCCGGCCGGCGGCCTGCAGG
>WHSO01000161.1 GCA_009380075.1 Alphaproteobacteria bacterium
CAGGTCACTAACTTCTTGACACACTTTAGGAGCCCGACCTAGGATTCGGAACCGGGACGGGGCAGCGCCGAGACGCGGAGAGGCACCAGGGTGGAGCGCTCGTGGGTCACCAAACGCTTGGGCGCGCCGATAGTTCTCGCGCTCCTCCTGACCTCCGTTGACCCTGTCCAACTCGCCGGTGCGGAAGAAGAGAGCAAGTACCCCGGCGTCGATGTACTCACCATCGAAGAGGCGAGACGTAGCGATGCCGTCACCTATGCCGAGAATCATGGCGTGTCTATCGATGAAGCGTTGCGCCGGCTCGATCTTCAGTTCGTACTCGGCGATGCCATCAACTCAGTTCAGCGACTGATGCCGGGGCGATTCGCCGGAGGGTGGATCGAACACGACCCGGAGATGGCGATCGAGGTGCGGTTTGCGGCAGGAGAAGACGGGCTGGCTGGTGCCAGCGCGATCCTTGAGGCAACTGGCGTCCCGGTCATCGTCCATACGGACGCAATGCACACAGTCGATCAGCTCTTCGCCGGCCAAGACCGGATAACGGAGACAATCTACCGGACACATCCGGACATGGGCTTCTACGCTGACGTGAAGTCAGGGTCGGTCCGCCTGCTGGGACCCGACGAGATCGGCGAAGGAGAGCTGAAAGCGCTGTCGGAGGAGGCCGGGGTGCCTGTTACCGTTCAGCAAACGGCGGGTCCGGCCCGAAAGGATCACACTTACGGGGGCGCCGCGATTGGCGGCTGCACGACGGGGTTCACGGTGAGGGACGCCGTCCACGGTACGTTCGGGGTGCTGACGGCAGGTCACCCAGGTTGCTCCAATTCCACGGCGACCTACGTCGAACCACCGCCGAGCGGGATCGGCTACACGATGACCCTGCAAGGCAAGCGGTTCGATGCGAATCAGGACTTTGCGTGGTATCGCGAAACTACGCACTTGGTGTATCCAACTTATTGGGACGGAAGTGCCTTTCGCGATGTCTGGAGCACGCGGGCGCGGCTGGACATGGTGAACTACCGGGTCTTCAAGTTCGGGACGACGACAAAGAAGAGTGAAGGCATTGTGGACTCCGTCTGGTACAACCCGGGCTGGAACTACTGCAACGGTCCGTGCGACTCGGTGTGGGGCTTGATCGACGACCCGCTGATCAAGTGCTGGGGCGGCGACAGCGGGGGCCCGTACTTCTGGGCCGAGCAGGCGTGGGGTATCCACTCGGGAAGCGCATCCTCGGGGCCCGGTCCCGGCCAGTGCGACTACGCGATCTTCATGACGATTGGCGCACTCCAGTGGGATGGAGTCAACACACGCGTCTACGAACGGTAGGTGCTCTCGCTGCGTTACTTCTCCATCGTTGCGGCGCTCGTAGGGTCGTCGACCCTGCTGGCCTGCAACGCGGCGCCGGGAACGGCTCAGCCGACTGCCTCGGATGACGCCACGGCGGGGCCGACCATCGCTCTCTTCGCGCCTCAGCCTATCCACGATGCGCTACTCGAGGCGCGCCTAGTGACAAGCGGTGGGTGCCTCTTTCTGGAGGGGCAGGATGGGACGACCTACGGCGTGGCGTGGCCCGCCGACAAGACGCG
>WHSO01000066.1 GCA_009380075.1 Alphaproteobacteria bacterium
ATCCTGGAAGTCGGCGTTGAAGTCGTTGCGGTTCTTCTCGGCACGATCGACGTGGGAGTCGCCCAGCACCGAGCGCCGCGTGCTCATGCCCTGCTTGTGACGGTCGCGTTCGTCCATGATCCCCTCCGCCCCTACTTTCGCTACTTTCGCCCGCGCCGGGCGAGCACGCCATCGATGAATTTCAGCGCCGAGCCGAGGTAGTTTTCCGGCGCTAGCGCCCGGTCGATCTCCCGCGCCGTGAGCGCCTTGGCAATCTCCGCATCGGCGAGCAACGCCGTGCGCAGGTCGGTGCCCCGCGTCACCGCGTCGCCGGAGGCGCGGCGGATCGCGGCATGGGCGGCGCCCTGCCCGATCTTGCGCGCCAGCGCCATCTTGACCGATTCGGCCATCACCTGCCCGCCGCTCGCAGCGAGGTTCTTCGCCATGCGGTCGGGAAAGACTTCCATGCCTTCGGCCAGCGTCACCGCGTGCTCGAGCGCGCCGCCGGCGAGCCGGAACAGTTCCGGCACCACCGCCCATTCGGCGTGCCAGCCGCCGAGGCCGCGTTCGTTCTCCTGCGGCATCGCGGCGAGCAGGGTCTGGGCGAGCCCCGGCGTGCGCCCGGCGTTGGCGAGGATGGCGGCGCAGGAGACGGGATTGCGCTTCTGCGGCATGGCCGAGGAGCCACCGCGCCCCTCGCCCGCCGGTTCGGCGACCTCGCCCATCTCGGTCTGCGCCATCAGTGCCACGTCGCGCGCCATCTTGCCGAGCGAGCCGGTGAGCGCCGCGGCGAACAGTCCCGCCTCCACCACCCGGTCGCGGGCGCCATGCCAGGGCGCGTCCGGCACCGGCAGGCGCAACGCGCGGCCGAGGTTCCGAGCCACCGCCGGCCCCTTGCTGCCGAGCGAAGCAAGCGTGCCCGCAGCGCCGCCGAACTGGAGCGCGAGGACGCGCGGACGGATTTCCCTGAGCCGGACGCGATGCCGCAGCGCGGCGTCGAGCCAGGTCGCCGCCTTGAGGCCGAAGGTGACGGGCAGCGCCTGCTGCATCCAGGTCCGCCCGGCCATGGGCGTGGCCCGGTATTTCCTAGCCAGGCGCGCCAGCGCGCGGCCGTATGTGGCAAGGTCGTCGTCCAGCACCGCGAAGGCGGTGCGCAACTGGAGGACGAGGCCGGTGTCTATCGCGTCCTGGCTGGTGGCGCCCCAGTGGACGTAACCGGCGGCGGCCTTGTCCTTCGTTGCGACACGGGCGGCGAGCGCCGCCTGCAACGGGATGAAGGTGTTGCCCGCGTCACGCGCGGCGGCGCCGATGGCGGCGAGATCGTAGAGCGACGCATCGCAGGCAGCGACGATCGCCTTGACCGCCGATTGCGGGATCACGCCTGCTTTCGCCTCGGCCTGGGCGAGTGCCGCCTCGAAATCGAGCATGCCCTGAACGTGGGCCGCGTCGGAAAACACCGGAGCGATGGTGCGGCCGGCAAAGATATGATCGAACAGACCCCCGCCCATGGCTGTTACGACGCCGAGCCGTGAGCTTCAGCGGTGCGCTTGAGAAGCGCGCGCAGTACCGTCAACTCATTCGGGGTCGGCACCATGGTCTCGACCACGTCGTTGGCGAAGCGGACGTCCCAGCCGGTCTTCTCGCGCACCTGGTCGGCGGTGACGCCGGGATGCAGGTCGGTCACCACCAGTTCGCGGGTTTCGGCGTCGGGCCGCATGATGCAGAGGTCGGTGATCACCGCCGTCGGCCCCTTGCCGGGAAGCCCCGCGCGCTTGCGTGCATCGCCGCCGTCGAGATGCCCGGCGGTGGTGACGAAGTCGAGCTTGTCCACGAAGGCACGCGTGTTCTGGTTCATGATGATCAGGACTTCGCCGGCCATCGCCGCGATCTCCGGCGCGCCGCCGGCGCCGGGCAGGCGGACCTTGGGCTTGTCGTAGGGACCGATCACCGTGGTGTTGAGGTTGGCGTAGCGGTCGATTTGTGCGCCGCCGAGAAAGCCTACGTCGATGCGCCCGCCCTGGAGCCAGTAGCGGAAAATCTCCGGCGTCGAGACCACGGTGTCTGCGGTGGTCGCGAGCTCGCCGTCGCCGATGGACAGCGGCAGGACGTTGGGCTTGGTGCCGATGGGCCCGGATTCGTAGATCAGCACCGATTCCGGCGCGTGGGTCAGTCGGGCGAGGTTCGCTGCCGTCGACGGAAGGCCGATGCCGACGAAGCAGACCGTGCCGTTGCCGAGCATGCGCGCGGCGGCTACGGTCATCATCTCGCTGGTCGTGTAGTCCGCCATCACGCCGTTCCCCCGGTCTCGGACAGCAGCTTTCGATAGGCTTCCCAGTCCATGGTCGCCAGCACATGGCGCTCCATCCAGGCGGTGAACGAATCACGCTCGCGTGAAATGGCGTCCCAGGCGGTGTAGAAGCGGTTGTCGCGGTCGTAATAGCCGTGGGCGTAAGACGGATGCGCCCCCTTGGGCACGACGGCCACGGCCGAGATCACCCAGTGAGGCAGCACGCAGGCGTTGGGATCCGCGTCGAGACTGTCCACCACCTCCTCCACCGTGACGATGGCGCGCTTCGATGCCAGCACCGCCTCCTTCTGCACCCCGACAATGCCCCAGATCAGCACGTTGCCCTTGCGGTCGGCCTTCTGGGCGTGGATGACGGCGACGTCCGGACGCAAAGACGGCACCGCGGCAAGCTGCTCGCCGGTGAACGGGCAATTGATGAACTTGATGCGCGGGTTGTGTTTCGGCAGGTCGGAGCCGGCGTAACCCCGCAGCACGGCGAAAGGCAAACCACTCGCACCGGCGACGTAGGCATTTGCGAGGGCGGCGTGAGAGTGCTCCTCGATCTCGAGCGGGTGCGGCCAACCCTTCTCCACCGCGTCGCGGAACCGATGCAGCGAGCCGACGCCCGGGTTGCCGCCCCAGGAAAACACCAGGCGTTTGGCACAGCCCATGCCGATGAGCTGGTCGTAGATCAGGTCCGGCGTCATGCGCACGAGGGTCAGGTCGCGGCGCTTCTGGCGGATCATCTCATGCGCCGCCGCGTGAGGAATCAGATGCGTGAATCCTTCCATGGCGACGGTATCGCCGTCGTGGAGGAATTCGCCGATGGCCTCGGTCAATGTACAGATATTCGCCATGAACGAATGCAGCGCGTCCCGACGCCTCAGGCGTCGAAGAACACGGTCTCCTTCTCACCCTGAATATGAATGTCGAGATGATAGACGGGGCCTCCCGGGGTGTCCTCGCGCCGCGCGACGAGGGTCGGCCGGCGTTGGGCCTCGATGGAAGCGAGCACCGGATCCTCGTCGTTGGCCTTCGCCTCGTCCGAGAAGTAAATCCGGGTACAGGCGTGGGACAGCATGCCGCGCGAATGGATGATGACGCTGACGTGGGGCGCCTGCAGGCGGTTGCCCTGCCCCGGCACGCGGCCGGGCTTCACCGTGTCGAAGGTGAAGCAGCCGTCCCTGTCGGTCATGCAGCGGCCGAAGCCCTTGAACGTGGGGTCGAGCGGAACCTCGTCCCGCGCGTCGCCAGGGCTGTCGTAGCGCCCGGCGGCGTTGGCCTGCCAGACCTCGATCAGGGCGTCATCCATCGCACCGCCCTCGCCATCGAGCAGGCGCCCGGTGATGCGGATGTGTTCGCCCAGGGTCGCCGGTCCGGCCATCACGTTGCCGGCGATGCCCTTGCGGCCGTAATGCTCCGGCGTCAGGCAGTAGGCGAAGAAAGGGCCGATGGTCTGGCCGGGGGTCTGGGTCACCTTGCGGTCGGCCATGGCTCAGGCCACCATCGGCGTGGCGTTGCGCCCGCGCAGCACGATGTCGAATTCGTAGCCCAGAGCGTAGTCGGCCTCGGTCGCCACGACCGAATAGCGCGACACCAGACGGTTGCGCGCGTCTTCGTCGGAGACGCTGAGGAAGATGGGATCGAGCGGCAGCAGCGCATCGCCCGGAAAATACATCTGCGTCACCAGGCGGGTGACGAAGCTCGGCCCGAGCAGCGAGAAATGGATATGCGCCGGGCGAAAGGCCTTGTCGTGGTTGAGCCACGGATATTCGCCGGGACGGATGCTGTGGAACGTGTAGCGCCCGTCGGCATCGGTGACGAAACGGCCGGCGCCGAAGAAATTAGGGTCGAGCGGTGCGTCGTGGGTATCGACCTTGTGGACGTAGCGCCCGGCGGCGTTGGTCTGCCAGATCTCGATCAGCGTGCCGGGCACGGGCCGGCCGTTCTCGTCGGTCACCCGCCCGGTGACCTTGATGCGCTGGCCGAGGGGCTGGCCGTTGACGGCGCCGTTCCGGGTCAGGTCGGCATCGATGGCTTGGACCGCGTCGTGGCCGTAGACCGGGCCGGTCAGCTCCGACAGGGTCTGGGGCAGCGGCACCAGCGGTTTCCGCGGCGATCGCGTTACGGTGGATTTGTAACCTTCGTACAGATACGGCGGCTGGACTCCCCAGTCCCTGGGCAGGTAGGTCTTTGCGTTGCTCACGATTTCCCCGCACGCTCCGATTGGTGAACGACCCGGACCGACCCGGGCCGCCGTCTCCGCCGGCATCCGACACCACGGCTCCGCGCGTGGGGAACCATTAGACATCGAACGCTTTATTCTAGCGTTCTTTGCCCCGCGCTTAAGCGCAAAGTTTTGCTAAGGGGAAATCAGGAGGCGGGAACGGAGGTGCGGTAGTCCGGCGCCCCGGCGGCGCGGCGCTGGGTGAGCGGGATCCCGGCAGACGACAGTACAGTGCCGAGAGTCGCCGCCGCCGAGACCAGGCGTCCCTGATACGATGGCGTCACCAGCCAGCGCGCCAGCGCGACGACATGGGCATAGGCGCCGGATTGCGCCGCGGCAATGAGATTGAGCAGCGCAAGCTCGTCCGCCGTGACGGTGATCGAGGTCGCGCGGGCGATGACCAGCCGCCGCCGCGCCCCGCCGGCCAGGGTCTCGGCAAAGCGATCGAATCCGACGATCACCGATTCGATATGGGACAGGCCGCACGCCGTGGTCGTGTTCCGCTGCGCCGCGGTCCAGCTTTCGGCGCCTGTGAACAGATGTCGGAGGACGTTGAGGCACCATTGTTCGGAATCCCGGAGGGACGGCAGGTTCCGGCCCCGGCCCCCGGTCTTGGGCCCGTCGGTATCCGTGGCGACGGGGTCCGTTTTGGACCCCAAATCCGTATCAATCGTCATGGGAACTGGACCGGCTGGCTTATCAGTTGCGAATAATTCCTAATTGCATAATAGGCCGCGATTCGCCAGTGGGTCCAGCGGAAAATGCCCGCGAGAGAACGTCAGGAAATCCCGGTCACGGGTGCCGACGACACCCTACTCCCTACCGGATACGCCTCCGCCCCTATTCGGCCTTCTTGGCCTTCTTCTTTTTCTTCTTCTTGGCGCAGTACTTGACGTCGGTGAACTTTTCGCACTGCGTGCCGTCGCGCGACAGCGCGGCATTGGTCAGGTCGACGATGTTCTTCGGCGTCTTGACCATCTCTGCAACCATCGCCTGAAGCTCGGCGCCGGTCAGGGGATCGATCTCCATCTTGAGCTTCTTCGCCTCAGCCCTGAATTTCACGTCCTTCATCGTGGCGTCGAACGCCGTGCGCAGCGCCGTCACGCGCTCCGCCGGCACGTCGCGGTTGGTCAGCCATGGACGCCCGATGGCAGCGACCCTGCCCATGAGCTCGAGCACCGCGCGCTGTTCCGGGGTCTTCGCCAGGTCCACGAAGCGCGGGACGTCGGGCAGGTCGGGATGCTTCTTCAGGCTGTTCTGGATCAGGATGACGATCTTGTCACCGGCAAGCCAGTGGGGGCGGTCTGCCTTGACGTCGTTCCAGGTGCCGCTGCCGCGAATGGCGATCTCGCCGCGTTCGAGGGCGAGGTCCACTTCGTTCGCCCCCTTGTAGCCGATGATGATCTTCAGCTTGAGATCGAACAGGTAGTTGGCCAGAGCCGGATAGATGAAATTCGCCCCGGTCGCGCTGGTCGCGCCGACGACGAATTCCTTCTCACGGGCATCCAGCAGCGAACGAATGCCGGAGCTCTTCCACCCGACCATGACGCTGATGGGCTGGATCGGCGTGCCGATCCAGTTGAAGCGCGCCGCATCGTACTTGATGCCGCGTTGCCCGAGGGCCTGGGACATGCCCAGCGTCTGGGAGAAGGCGCCGATGATCGATCCGTCGCGGGGGCCAGCGTTGTAAAGCCAGTTGGCGGCGACGCGGCTCGACGCTCCGGGCCGGTTCTGAACAATGACCGCCGGCTTGCCCGGGACGTATTGCCCGAAGTGCCGTGCGGTAACGCGCGCCGTGGTGTCGTAGCTGCCGCCGGACGAGGTGCCGACGACAACCGTGATTTCCTTCTTGCCGTAGAAATCGGATACCGCGTCGGCCAGCGCCGGCGGTGCCAGCAGGATGGCGGCGGCGCCGAGCGATAGCGGTACGAACAAACGATGGGACATGGTTACTCCCTCCCCTGTTTTTCGGGTTGAATTCGGTCGCGCGCTATTTCTTCAGGAAATCGAGCGTCATTTGCCACTTCGCGCGAATTTCGTCGGCGTAGTCTTTGGCGACGGCGTTGACCTTGGGGAACTCGTCCTTCCAGTGCCACGGCCGTACCGCGTAGAAGATGATGCGCGAGTTGGTCATGTCGCCCTTCTCGCGGCGTTCCGGCTGCAGCATCGGGTCGATATAGCCGGTCCAGCAGCCGTCGATGATGTCGGTCTGGGTCTTCGGGTCCCAGCGCGTCGCCAGCGCCCACATCACCTCGGCCGGGTTGGTGATGTCGATGTCGTCGTCGACGACGATGATCATGCGGCCAAGATAAGCCGCCGCACCGGCGCCGGCCGCCACCAGCCCCGCCATCTTGGCGTGGCCGGCATGCATCTGCCGGATCGACACCACGCGGATGAAGCGCGGGCCGCCGCCGGGGATCGTGTAGACGCCCTGCACGCCGGGCACGCCCGCCGCCTCGAGCTCGTCCCACAACGCCGCCGAGCGGAAGTGCGACGAGCCCGCGGTGCCGAACCAGAATCCCGGCAGGGTCGGCCGCATCGGCGGCGCGCCGGTGATGATGGGATTGTTGCGGTGATAGATTGCCTTGATCTCGAATACCGGTTCCGGCCGCGAGTTGGAGGCGTAGTAGCCCGGCCATTCGCCGAACGGGCCTTCGTCCACCGCGCGCTGGTCGGGCGGCGGCATGAAGCCCTCGAAGATGATTTCCGAATCGGCCGGAAACGGGATGCCGGTATGCTTGCCGGTGATCACCTCGATGGGACGGCCGATCCGTGCCCCCGCAAGGGCGAATTCGGACACCTTCTCCGCCGCCGTCGAGGCCGCCGCCGCGCCCAGCACCGGCGCCTGGCCGACGCTGATCACCATCGGGCAGGGCTCGCCGCGAGCCCAGTATTTCTTGCGGATCACGTCGCCGTGCTTGCCCGGTTCGATGAACGGGCACAGGGTGTTCCTGTCATGGACCTCGACCCGGTAGGTGCCGGCATTGACCCAGTCGCTGTCGAGGTCCCGAGTCACCACCATGCATTCGGTGCCGATGTAGTGCCCGCCGTCGTCCTCGTGCCAGCGCGGCGTCGGGAACTTCAGGGCATCCACCGCATCGTCTTCGAGGACGTTTTCCAACACCGGCCCGGTGCTGACATCGACCGGCGGAATCGGGTCGGTCTTCTTGCGGCGATGCTTGCGGTACTTCTGCACCGCTTCGAGCCCGCGGCCGTTATCGAACACCTTGGAGGAGCGCACGTTGACGGCAACCCGAAAGCCTGGGGGAAAGCCCTTGATCTTGTCGAAGACGATGATCGGCGGCTCTTCCTTCTCGAGGCTTAGCTCGTAGAGCGCGCCGATTTCGAGGTTGGTGTCGGCGCCCTCGACGACCTCGATATCGCCCATCTCCTCGGCCAGTTCGAGGCACACCCGCAGGTCGCCCAGCGCCGCGAGACGGCGCGACTCCGTGTTGTCGCCGGTCATGGATGGACGCTCCCCGTATAGATGCGGATACGACGGCCGAAGGCGTGCGTCCGCCCTTACCGTTCTTTTGACGGTATTGATAGCCCCCGCCCCGCCCCGTGGCAAGACAACCGAGACCGGCCCGGGAATGTTTTTCGAATTTCAAAAATGTTTTCTTTATTTTCGTCCTTGGCTATTGTCCTCTGACCGTAACCGGCGATCCGGTCCCCCCGGGATCGACGCCAGGGAAAAGCCCGATGGACGAGGATGCGAAGGCGCTGGACGCGCTGGAAAAGCTGATGGCCACGGCGCACGTGCGCGGCCAGTGGCAGGTCGGCGCCAACCGTCCCGAAAACATGCGCCGGAGTCCCGACGGCCGGGTGTTTATCGACCCGGCGCCGCAGGCGAAACCCTATCTCTGGCGCTGGGACGTCATGCGCCGGATCCTCGACGGCGCCTGCGTGGTGCTGCCCGAAAGCGAGACCGCGCGGCGCAGCCTCCTCTACATGAACCCGGGGCTTCAGCGCGGCACCACCCAGACGATCTGGGCCGGCATGCAGGTCATCCAGCCGGGCGAGATCGCCTGGGCCCACCGCCATACGGTCAATGCGCTGCGCTTCACCATCGATACCGGCGACAACGTGTTCACGGTGGTGGACGGCGAGGTGCTGCCCATGCGCCCCTACGACCTGATCCTGACGCCGGGCTGGTGCTGGCACGACCACCACAACGACACGCCAAAGCCCGCGATCTGGCTCGATGTCCTCGACGTACCCTTCATCGGCATGATCAACCAGAACTATTACGAGGAGCTGGGCGAAACCGTGCAGGACCGGCGCAACGACACTGCCCTGCCCGGCGGCGCGGTGCTGCGCCCGCTGGGCGAGACGCCGGTCCGTGCCGCCCGCACCTGCCGCTACGGCTGGGACGAGACGCGCGCGCGGCTCGATACCGTCGCGGGCCAGGGGGCCGATCCGTGCGACGGCGTCGCCGTCGAATACGTCGATCCTGCGACCGGCGCCTCGGCGCTCGCCACCCTCGCCTGCTACGCCCAGATGCTGCCGCCCGGCTTTTCCGGCCACCGGCGCCGGCGCGGCGCCAGCGCCGTGCATTTCGTCATATCGGGCGAGGGCAAAATCGAGTTCGACGATACTACCCTCGACTTCGCCCGCCACGACGGCATGGCCGTGCCCAACTGGACGTGGCACCGCCTCGTCAACGCCTCGACGACCGAACCCGCATTCCTGTTCACGGTGACCGACCGGCCCATCCTCGACGCCTTCGGCCTCTACCGAGAACAGACCGAACCGTAAGCCGTACCCTCAGGAGAACACCATGGCGCCCAAGACGACATCCAAGGCCAAGACCGCGAAGAAGCCCCGTACCGCCAGAGCCGCACCGCCGAAGCGGCGCTCCGGCGACCCGCTCAAGGTGCACGAACAAAGGCTTTACGACCTCGCCAACGCGCAGTTCGAATCGGCCGCCTACAGGCGCATGTTCGCCGCGCCCTGGACGAAGAAAGGCGTACAGCAGTTCTTCATGCAGCACGCCCAGTTCAACCTCAACCGGCGCGACTGCTGGGGTCATGTCCAAGGCAAGTCGCCGCTGCCGGTCAAGAAGCTGGTGTGGGAGCACGAGGAAGAGGAACTCGGCGGCGTCGCCGCGCGCGGCGGGGCCAACCATTACGAGCTGGCAGTGAACCAGGGCGCGGCCTTCGGCCTCAAGCCCAGGGACTATTACGAGGCGCCGACGCTCGACGGCTCCTTCGTCGCCTTCCAGGCCTGGCTCCAGGTCGCCATGCAGTCCCACTGGCTCGAGGCCTTTGCCGCATCGGCGGCGCTCGAATACTCGAACTCGGAAACCGTGATCCGGGGCGGGTGTCTGTCGCGGCGGATGGGCGAGAAGCTCCGGAAGGAGCTCGGCATCCCGATGAAGAAGCAGTATTCCAACGAGGAACACGTCACCGCCGACGTCGCCCACGGGGAGCTCCTGATCACCATCGGCCGCATGTACGGCGACACCCAGGAGGCGCGCGACCTGATCATGTCGGGCGCGGTGAAAAGCTGGACCGTCGATCGCGTGTTCCGCGATTTCCTCGCCAGCGTGCTGGAGCGGAACGCCCGCTGAAACCGGCGTCAGGCCGAAGCGCCGAGCCGGCGCGACAACTCGCGCGCGACGCCCTTGAGGATGCGCGCCGCTTCCCCGGTGTAGGAGGTGTCGTAGCTGCCGCGCACGCCGATCAGGGTGATGGTCAGCTCCAGCCGGCCGTCACGGCCGAACACCGGCGCGGCGATGTTGGCATGCAGCGGCTTGCGTTCGCCGATCGCGCGGGTAATACCGCGCTTGCGGATGTCCTCCTTCATGGCGGCGATGCGTGCCGGCGTCATCGCGTCGCGGCCCTTGTGCACCGCGTTCCAGTCCCGCATCTCGCCGTCAAGCAGCGACGCCGTCACCGCCTCCAGCTCGTAGGTCAGGAACAGGTTGCCCGCCGCCGTCGGCAAGAGCGGCAGCACAATCCCCTCGCGGATGCGGATCGGCGTGGTCAGAGTCGCATGCTCGCAGCGGATCACCGTCGGGCCGTGGGTGCCCCAGATTGCCAGGGTCGAAATTAGCCCGGTGCGGTCGGTCAGGTCCGGCAGCGCGGCCACGGCGACGCGTACCGGATCGATCCGGCTGATCGCCGCGAGGCCGAGTCGCAGCACCTCCGGCCCGAGGTCGTAGCGGCCCGAGGCGCCGTCCTGCTCGACCAGACCGCTGTCGACCAGCCCGCGCAGGTAGCGGTAGGCCCGGCTCGGCGACATGCCGGCCGCCGCGGCGATCCGGGTCAGCGTGGTCGGGCCGTCGAAACCGGCGACGACACCGAGGAGGCGCGCACCGATGACGATGGTGCTGTTGCCCCGGGTCTGGGGTGCCTTGAACCGGGGTTGGCGCGGCAGTTTCGGAGCGAGGGCTTTGCGGGCCATGGGCGCGGTGCCTTTCACGGGACCGGTTATGTGAAACCTGTTTTTGATAATCGAAATGGCGGTCCGCCGCAGCAGGAAAGTCATCCACTGGCGAAAAGCAAAAGCCGTTTCCCATAGCATAACGCTTGGGGCAGAATGCCGTTGGCGTCGCCTGTTGCACGCCGGGAGGCATATTTGAGCCAGGCACACGACCCAGCCACGAAGGCGCACGAGGCCTTCGACCGCAAGGTGCGGGCGAAGGACATGCTCGGCTACTGGATGATTCCCAACCGCTCCGACGGCTACCGCGAACCCGAACCCGAGTACGGCCCCTACCTCTGGCACTGGCGCGACATGCGCGAGATCCTCGACGAGGCGGTCGACAACGTCCCCAAGTCCGAGGCGCACCGCCGCTTCATCGGCTTCCAGCACCCCGACATCAAGATGGGCACGACGCCCAACCTGATGCTCGGCGCCCAGATGCTTATGCCGGGGGAGGAAGCGCCCTGCCACCGCCACACCATGGACGCGGTGCGCTTCGTCGTTGCCGGCGACGGCATCACGGCGACGGTGGTCGAGGGCGAGCAATTCGCGATGACGCGCGGCGACCTGATCACCACGCCGAACTGGAGCTGGCACGACCACGTCTCGGGCGGCCCGAGCGAGACCATCTGGCTTGACGGCGCGGTGGCGCCGCTGACCACCCATTTCCGCATCGGTTTCGCCGAGCCGCACCAGGCACCACAGCAGACCGTGTCCCGCCCCAAGGGCTGGTCCGCGGCGCAATTCGGACCGGTGCGCGCGAAGTATCCGGACCATTCCACGACCGCCTTCCGCCCGCCCTATCGCTACCCCTGGGCCGATACGCGCGCCGCCCTCGACATGCTGGCGGAAGGCGACGGCGACCCGCACGAGGCCGTGACCGTGACCTTCGCCGACCCCGTCACCGGCGGGCCGACCCTGCCGACGGTGGATTGCGAGATGACGCTGCTCCGCGCCGGCGAAGTCACGCAAGCCCACCGCCACACCGCCGCCGCCGTCTACCACGCTTTCGAGGGCGCGGGCGCTGCCGTGATCGGTGACCGCCGCATCGAATGGCAGCAAGGCGATACCTTCGTGGTGCCGAGCTGGTCCTGGCACGCGTTCGAAAACCGCAGCGGTTCTCCCGCGCTCCTGTTTTCCATCAACGACGAGCCGGTCATGCGCGCGCTCGGCTTCTGGCGCGAGGAACAGGCCGGATAGGCGTTCCGGAAACAGGGAATTGCCGCAACAACGCTCGGCCAAGGGGCTTGCGAACGTTTGTAATTGTTGCGACGCTTGTTCAAATTTCAAAACAGGGGGTATTCCAGATGACATCTTTCACCTTGTCCCGCCTAACCGGCGCCACAGCGCTGGCGATTGTCCTCGGCCTCGTCGCCGTGCCCGTAAGCGCGGAGGTTTCCTTCAAGGGCAAGACCGTCAAGATCATCATCAATTCGAAGCCCGGCGGCGGCACCGACGCGAACGCCCGCCAGATCGGCGCCCGGCTCATCGACTATCTTCCGGGCAAGCCGCAGGTCGTGTTCCAGAACCTGCCCGGCGGCAGCGGCATCAAGGCCAACAATTATTTCTTCTCCAAGGTCAAGGGTGACGGCCTGACGGCGCTGTCAGGCTCGCGCACCCAGGTGAGCCCGTACAAGCTCCGCCACAAGAGCGTGAAGTACGACCCCTCCAAATACCGCTTCGTCGGCGGCACGGCGCGGCTCGGCACCGTCGTCCTGATCAACAAGGACCCGAAGATCCAGGCGCGGCTCCTCGATCCCAAGGCGAAGCCTGTCGCCTTCGGCGCCACCGACGGCGAACGCACCGGCGACCACGCCGCCGTTTGGGGGAAGGAATACCTCGGCTGGAACCTCAAGTTCGTGCTCGGCTACGCGGGCACATCGGAAATGCTGCTCGCCGCGCGCCGCGGCGAAGTGGACATGGTCAACAACCAGACCGTCTTCAACGTCCAGCCCCTGCTCAACGCGAACATGATGGGGCTCGTCCAGCTCGGCAATCGCGATGAGACGGGCAAGTTCGTCGAACGGGTGGAATTCAAGGGCATTCCCGTGCTGGGCGACGTGCTCGGGGACAAGCTGGACGCCAGGGCGAAGAAGGCCTATGCGGGCTGGCTCGACGACCAGATCGTCGAGAAGTGGATTGCGCTCCCCGCCGGCACGTCCGACGATTACGTCGAGGCCTGGCGCGCCGCCTACGAAAAGGTGATGAAGGATCCGAAGTTCCTCGAGATCGTCAGGCGCGAATTCGGCGGCGATTTCGGCTGGTACGGCGGCAAGCAGATGGACGGCATCGTCAAGAACCTCGTCGCGACCACCGATGAAGAGCTCTCCTTCTTCGTCAATCTCCGCAAGAAGCACGGCCTGCCGGTCCAGTGATTCACGAATGGGGCTGCCCCGTGCGTCGGCGCGGGGCAGCGTCGTATTTCCAGCGATGCTTTCGTATTCCTAGAATTGCCAGCGAAGGACATCCCGCCGCGGGCGCGTGTCGAAACCCGGCCACGCGCCCATCGCCTGCGGGACCGCATTCATGAGCGACCTCTACGACCCCACGGCGATGCTCGACGGCTTTCTCGGCCTGATGACACCCGCCGGCATCGCGCTGATCCTCACGGGCACCGTCGTCTGCAGCATCTTCGCCGCCATGCCGGGGATCGGCACCCTGCTGCTGCTGTCGATGGTGCTGCCCTACGCGATGAAGCTGGACCCGTTCCTGTGCATCGCCTTGCTCATCAGCATCGGCGCCGTCGGCGGCACCGCCAGCACCTTCTCGTCGGTGCTGATCGCGGTGCCCGGCACCGCAGGCTCCCAGGCGACGATCCTCGACGGCCATCCGATGGCGAAGAAGGGCGAGGCCGCTCGCGCCTTCGGCGCCGCCTACGTCGGGTCCGCCGTCGGCGGGTTGTTCGGCGGCCTGGTCTTCGTGCTGTCGCTGCCGGTGATGAAACCGCTGGTCCTGTCGCTCGGCTCGCCGGAATTCATGATGCTGGTACTGTGGGGCCTGTCGGCGGTGGGCGTGCTGTCGGGCAACGCGCCGATCAAGGGGCTGATGGCGGCCGCCCTTGGCCTCGGCCTGTCGCTCATCGGCACCGATGCGCGCACGGGGATCGAGCGCTTCACCTTCGAGGACTACTACCTGTGGGACGGCATCCATCTGGTCCTCATTGCGCTCGGCATCTTCGCCGTGCCCGAGCTCGTGGACCTGTCGGTGCGTCGCACCAGCGTTTCCGAATCGGGCAAAATCGGCAAGGGCCAGTGGGAAGGCGCCAAGGATGTGTACCGCCACTGGTGGCTGGTGATCCGCAGTTCCGCCATGGGCGTCTGGGTCGGCATGATCCCGGGCCTCGGCTCCTCGGTCGCGGACTGGTTCGCCTACGCCCACGCGGTGCAGACCGAGAAGAACCCGGAAACCTTCGGCACCGGCGACGTGCGCGGCGTGCTTGCGCCCGAAAGCGCCAACAACGCCAAGGAAGGCGGCGACCTGATCCCGTCCATCCTGTTCGGCGTTCCCGGCGGCGCCTCCATGGCACTGATGCTGGGCGCCTTCATCTCGGTCGGCATCCAGCCGGGCGAGAAGATGCTGGGGGAACAGCTCCCTTTCCTCTACGCGATGCTCTGGGTGCTGATCATCGCCAACCTGATCGCCACCAGCATTTCCATGGGATTCGCCAACAGCTTCGCCAAACTGTCGCTGGCGCCGTTCTACGCCATCGTGCCGATGACGCTGGTCTTCTGCGTCGTCGCCGCCTTCAATGCGAACTACTCCTGGGCGGACCTGCTGGTGGTGGGAATCTTTTCCGTCATCGGCATCTTCATGAAGCGCCATAGCTGGCCGCGCCCGCCGCTACTCGTCGCCGTGGTTCTCGGCCCACAGTTGCAGAACTACCTGTGGCTGACCCTCGAACGCTACGATTCCGGCGAATGGTTGCTCCGCCCGGGGGTAATGCTGTTCTTCGTCATCATCGCACTGACCATCGCGGTACCCGTCATCCGCAATCGCCGCCGCAAGACCCGCCGCATGCACATGGACATCGCCAGCGAGGGCCCGCCCACGAACCCGCGAAGCGACGTGACGATGGTGCTGATCTATCTCGGCCTCGTCGCCTTCGCCCTGATCCAGGCTGCCGACTGGCCGCCCAAGGCGGCGGTGCCCGTCTATGCCTTCGCCGCCTTCGGCGGCGCGCTGGCGTTCCTCCAGCTCGGCGTCAGCGGCTGGGCGCTCCGCCGGGCCGCAGGCGCGCCCTATGTGCCGACCGACGACGACCGCTCGAGAAAAAAACACATGGTCGAGATTGTGCTGTGGATCGGCGGCCTCGGCGCCGGCATCGTCATCTTCGGCTTCACCGTGACCCTGTTCCTGTTCCCGCTGCTCTACGCCCGGACCTACGGCGGAGGCTGGACTCTGGCTCTCGGCATGGCCATCAGCGCCGTCGCGATATTGATCGGAATCTTCGATTCGCTGATCCACATCATCTGGCCGGAACCGTTGGTCCAGCAATTTTGGGAATCCGTCTTCGGCGCTTAGGCGTCCAGCAAACCCGAGGAGGCACGCATGGAAAGACACGTACACGCCAGAGGTTTCACCGTAATCGCGGCCGTTGCCGCGCTTGCCGCCGGCGCACTTTCCGGCGCTGCGCAGGCCGAGGTGTCTTTCAAGGGCAAGACCATCAAGATCATCATCAATTCGAAGCCCGGCGGCGGCACCGATGCCAACGCCCGCCTGATCGGCGCGCACCTGGCGCGGCACTTGCCCGGCGAGCCGACAGTGACCTTCCAGAACCTGCCCGGCGGCGGCGGCATCAAGGCCAACAACTATTTCTACGCCAAGGTGGTCCCGGATGGACTGACCCTGCTGTCGGGATCGCGCACCCAGATCAGCCCTACCAAGCTCCGCCACAAAGGCGTGAAATACAATCCGGCGCATTACAGCTTCGTCGGCGGGACGGAGCGGCTCGGCACCGTCATCCTCGTGCGCAAGGAGGAACGCCGCCGCCTGCTCGACCCGAAGGCGAAGCCGCTGGTCTACGGCGGCATCGATGGCGAGCGCACGGGTGCCATCGCCGGCGCCTGGGCCAAGGAATACCTCGGCTGGAACATCAAGTACCTCCTCGGCTATCCCGGCGCCGCGGACATGTTCCTCGCCGCCCGCCGGCGCGAGATCGACATGGTCGCCAACCAGAACGTCTCCAACGTCATGCCGCTGATCAAGGACGGGATCGAGCCCGTGGTCCAGATCGGCGTCCGCGACGAGAACGGCAAGATGGTGCCCCGCACCTCATTCGCCAAGGTCGGTGTGTTCGACGAGATGATCCGGCCGAAGCTGTCGGGAGCGGCATTGAAGGCCTACCAGACCTGGCTCGACGACCAACTGGTGGACAAGTGGATCGCCTTGCCGCCGAAGACGCCTGCCGACATGGTCGCGGCCCATCGCGCCGCGTTCCTGAAAGCCGCGAAGGACCGCAAGTTCCTTGACATAGCGAAGCAGGAGTTCGGCGAGGATTTCGGTATTCATTCCGGTGCCGCCATGGACCGGATCGTCAAGTCGCTGGTCGCAACTTCGGACGAGGACCTCGCGTTCCTGGTCAACCTGCGCAAGAAGCACGGGTTGCCCGTGCGCTAAACGGGGTACCGATCGCGGAATCAGCGGGGGATACGCGACTCGTCCATGAAGGCGCCCATGCGGCAGGCGACGCCGTTGCGGGCCAGCTCCTCCAGGAACAGGCGGTGGATGCGCGGGTCCTGGTGTTCGTACTCGATCTGGTTGCCGCCCTTCCTTACGTCCACGTCGACGCCGCGCTTGATGGCGCGCTTGTCGGCGGTGAAGGGGTAGCGGGTCGAGCCCATGGCCGTGGCGACGTAGCGCGCCGGCACGCCAGCATTGTTGAAATGCTGGTGCCAGATGCCGCCGGTCGGCGCGAAAACGGAACCCTGCTTCCAGTCGAAACGGGTGAAGTCCTCGTCCCCGTCGTGCCAGAACAGCGAATAGCCGTGGCCCGACACGATGAAGACGTGGAAATCGGGCCCGTGGCGGTGGCCCTTCTTGTAGGTACCGACGCCCATCTCCGAGCAATGGGCATGGATGTTGCCGTCGGCAAGGCCGAACTGCACGTGGGCGCTGCCGGCGCCGCGCGCGTTCCAGGCCTTGACCTCGAAACCCGTGACATCGGCAACGAAATTAGTTTCCCACATGCCGAGGCCGCGGTGCACGGTGCTGTGCCGCCCGCCGCCCTCGTACCATGTCGGGTCCGTCCCTTCCCGCGCCGGGAAGCGCCAGCCGTTGCCGAAAATGAAATCCGGCTCATGGATCAGGTTCATGATCAGGCACAGATTGTTGGTAGAGGCGAGGCGCGCCCTCTCCCGCCCCGACGCGTTGAACAACTGGTAGCGCGCGTTGAGCGGAATGGCAAACAGCGAATTCGGCCCCCATTCGAAGCTGCGCGCCGTGCCGTCGGCCAGTTCGATCCGGGTCGAGCCGTGGCCGGAAACGACCAGGAAGACTTCTTCATACAAGTGTCCCTGAGGCGCGGTGCGCGCGCCGGGCGCGAGATCGAACAGGAAGACGGAGATGAAATCGCCGCGCCCCCTGAGGTGCACGAACGCGCCGTCGACGCCAGCGCGGGCCCAGGGCGCAGTCTCCACACAGTGGAGGTCGACGCAGAAGTCCTCCACCACCGGCAGTCCCTCGCCCGCGCACCAGTCGAGGTAGGGCTCGAACAGGATGCCGGAATACTCGGTGCTCTTGCGCAGATCCTCGACCGTCATGGGACTTTCGCCCCCCGGCGATAGCGGGATTCGTCGATGTAGTCGCCCATCAGGGATTCGACCCCGTTTTTCGCCAGTTCCTCGAGGAACATGCCGTGGACGCGCGGATCCTGGTCGGTGTACTCGATCTGGTTGCCGCCCTTCTTCACATCCACGTCGACGCCGAGGAATATCTGCTTTTTCGCCTCCACCAGCGGATAGCGCAGCGAGCCGAGAGCGAAGGGCAGGTAGCGCGCCGGTTCGCGCCCGGTATTGAAATGCTGGTGGAAGATGTTGTCCACCGGCGCGAAAACGACGCCCGGCGCCCAGTCGATGCGGCGGAAATCCCCGTCGCCTTCGTACCAGAACAGGGAGTAGCCGGTGCCCGACAGCAGCAGCACGTGGAAGTCGGGTCCGTGGCGATGGCCTTTCTTGTAGGTGCCGACCGCCATTTCCGAGGTATGGACATGGATCACCCCGTCGGCGAGTGCGAAACGCATGTTGGACGAACGGCCGCCGCGCTTCTCCCAGCCCTCGAGCTTGAAGTTGGCGACGTCGGCGATGAAGTTGGTCTCCCACATGAAACGGCCGGGCTGGGTTTCGATGCGCTCGCCTTCGCCTTCGAAGTAAC
>WHSO01000041.1 GCA_009380075.1 Alphaproteobacteria bacterium
CTCGGAGGCCTCGACGCTCTTGGACAGGGAAACGAGGAACTCGGCGTTGTTTGCCGTCTTGCCGAGCCGCTGCATGAGCAGCTCGATCCCCTCGTTCGGACCCACGGCACTGAGCATGCGACGCATGGTCCACACCATCCGCAGCTCGTTCTCGTCGAGGAGGAGCTCCTCGCGGCGTGTGCCGGAGCGTTGGATATCGATTGAGGGATAGATGCGGCGCTCGGCGAGCTTCCGATCGAGATGAAGTTCCATGTTGCCGGTGCCTTTGAACTCCTCGTAGATGACGTCGTCCATGCGGCTGCCGGTGTCGACGAGGCAGGTGGCGACGATCGTGAGGCTGCCGCCTCCCTCGATGTTTCTGGCGGCGCCAAAGAATCGTTTGGGTGGATAGAGCGCGACCGGGTCGATACCGCCGGAGAGCGTCCGGCCGCTGGGCGGCACGGCCAAGTTGTAGGCACGTGCAAGTCGCGTAATCGAGTCGAGCAAGATCGTGACGTCTCGACCGCCCTCGACGAGTCGCTTGGCGCGCTCGAGTGCCATCTCTGCCACCTTCGTGTGGTCTTCCACCGGTTCGTCGAAGGTTGACGAGATGACCTCGCCTTCGACCGAGCGGCGCATGTCGGTCACCTCTTCTGGTCGCTCACCGATGAGACACACCATCAGATGCATGTCAGGACAGTTACTCGTAACGCCATTGGCGATCGATTTAAGCAGGATCGTTTTGCCGGCCTTCGGTGGCGAGACGATGAGACCGCGCTGCCCGCGACCGATTGGCGCGACTAGGTTGAGCAGCCTCGTCGAGAGGATGTTCGCCTGTGTTTCAAGGTCGATCAGCTCAAGCGGGAAGATTGGCGTCAACGTGTCGAACGACGGTCGTCGTCGCGCCGTCTCCGGATCGACGCCATTGACCGCCTCCACACGGAGCAAACTGAAGAACTTCTCGTTGTCCTTGGGCGGTCGAACCTGACCGGAAACGCGGTCGCCGGTGCGGAGACCAAAACGGCGGATCTGCGATTGCGAGACGTAGATGTCGTCCGATCCGGGCAAAAAGCGCGGGCCACGCAAGAAGCCGAATCCATCCTCGATGATCTCAAGGACGCCGTCGCCAAAGATGTTGCCTTCTTGCTCAGTCTGAACCTGAAGGAGTTTGCTGATGAGGTCCGGCCGCTTCATGCGGCTGTACCCTTGGATTTCCATCGTGCGCGCGAGTTCGTGCAGTTCTTCGGCCGGTTTCGTCTCAAGTTCGGCGACGTTAAGATGATCCTTTCCACCGTTTCGGGGCGCGGGAGGGGCAATGGATGTATTTGTCGGACGCGGCCTGGCCTGGCTTTGATTGAAACCCGACCGGTCGCGACCGTTGCCAGACCCGAAACCGTCTTGTTGCTCGAATCGCTCTCCCTTCGGCCGAGGACCCCGCCCATCGCGACCGTGGCGCTCACGCTCGCGGCGCGGACGTTCGCCGTTGGGTCTTCCTGGAGCAACTGGGCGTGACTGCGGCGCCCCAACCTGTTCGGTCGCGATAGGTTTGACTTCCACCTCGATGGGACGAGCCTCGGATTCCGAGACCGCGGTCTCAACCGGTTGGACAGGCGCAAGGTCCGGCGGCATTTCCGCTGGCGCCGGTGGAAGTTCGACTTCTGGAGGGGCCAATTCGGCCACCGCTGTGGCGATACCTTCGTCAGTTGCTGCGATGACTTCAGTGGGCCGGCGTCGGGAGCGCGTTGCGCGCGGTTTGGAGCTGGCTTTTTTGGGCGGCGCCGTCGTTTCGACGGTCTCTTCTTTAGCGGACAACCTGATTCCTCCACAGCGTTTCAGACGAACGCAGGACGGTCGACCAAGGGGACGAATGGAATAAGGAGGGCAGCGGGAACGTGTCGCTTTGCATTCGAGCTACTCGTTCGGCCCATATGTGGATCATGCAGTGCGATGTTCCGGTCTGTAAGGGGCTTCCCGCGCATGCGGTCCGCGGTCGGACGCACGGCCGGCAGGGCCGCCGCCTCGTGCCACGACAGGTCGTCGGGGATGGGCACGAAGTTGTGCGCCTTCATCGACAGGTACTCGGCGAAGCCGCCGTGGCGCTGCTCGCCGATGATGCTGATGTTCCGGCAATAGGGTTGCTGCCCCGCGAGGCAGTAGTCGCAGCGGCCGCAGAACTCACTCGGGAAGGCGAGGACACGCTGGCCCGGCGTCAGGCCCGAATCGGCATCGGCCTCGACTACTTCGCCGGCTGCATCGACGCCGAGGACCATGGGCATGGGATGGGTGATGCCCTTGCCGGCGTCACGGATGTAGAGATCGACATGATTGAGCGCGGCGGCGCGCACGCGGATGAGTGCGTTTCCGGGTGGGCGTTCCGGCGTCGGGAAATTGCGGACCGACAGCCCGTCCTTTCCCCGCCTGTCGAGCACCAACGCTTTCATGGATTCTCCCCCTTCATGCCTGCCGGAGCATACGGTTCCCGGCGCCAAAGTCCACCGCGGGCGGCGGAAATACACTGTTGCACGGCCCGCATTTCTGCCCTGCGCCGGGGCCCGTTGGCAGGGTGGTGACAAGGCGGGACCGAAACCGTATGTATGAAGGCCGCTCCGGCGCGCCCGCGCCGGTCCATCGGCCGTCCCGGCCAGGCAGACTGCGAGAGGTTGAACGTGGACGCTTTCATCTGTGACGCCGTGCGTACCCCCATCGGCCGCTACGCCGGGGCGCTGTCTTCCATCCGTCCCGACGACATGGCGGCGCACGTCATCCGCACGCTGGTGGCGCGCAACGACAAGATGGACCCGGCGGCGGTGGACGACGTCATCCTCGGCTGTGCCAACCAGGCGGGCGAGGACAACCGCAACGTCGCGCGCATGGCGGCGCTGCTGTCGGGCCTGCCCGAGACGGTCACCGGGGTCACGGTCAACCGGCTCTGCGGCTCCGGTCTCGACGCGGTGGGCGAGGCGGCCCGGGCCATCAAGGCAGGCGACGCGGAGCTGATGATCGCCGGCGGGGTCGAGAGCATGTCGCGGGCGCCCTTCGTCATGGGCAAGGCCGAGAGCGCGTTTTCGCGCAGCACCGAGGTCTACGACACGACGATCGGCTGGCGCTTCGTCAATCCCCTGATGAAGAAGTTGTACGGTGTCGATTCCATGCCCGAAACCGGAGAGAACGTCGCCATGGACTTCCAGGTCAGCCGCGCCGACCAGGACGCCTTCGCCTACCGCTCCCAGATGCGGGCGAAAAAGGCGCAGGAGTCCGGGCGGCTCGCCAGGGAGATCGTGCCCGTCACCGTGCCCCAGCGCCGGGGCGACCCGAAGGTCGTCGATACGGACGAACATCCGCGCGGCGACACGACAATGGAGGGGCTTGCCAGGCTCAAGCCCCTGTTCGGCGAGAACTCGACCGTCACCGCCGGCAATGCGTCGGGGGTGAACGATGGCGCGGCGGCGCTGATCGTTGCGTCGGAGGCGGCTGCCAAGAGATACGGCCTGACGCCGCGGGCGCGCGTCGTCAGCATGGCGACGGCGGGGGTCGCGCCGCGCATCATGGGGGTCGGACCGGCGCCGGCGACGGAGAAGCTTCTGGAAAAGACCGGCCGCAAGATCACGGAGATCGACGTGATCGAGCTGAACGAGGCCTTCGCCAGCCAGGGCCTCGCGGTGCTGCGCCGTCTCGGCCTGCCGGACGATGCCGAACACGTCAATCCCAACGGCGGCGCCATCGCGCTCGGTCATCCGCTCGGCATGTCGGGGGCACGGCTCGCGCTCACCGCCACCCAGGAACTCCACGAGCGCGGGGCGAAATGGGCCGTCTGCACCATGTGCATTGGCGTCGGCCAGGGTATTGCGGTGCTGCTGGAGAAAGTCTAGCCGACGCAGCTGGAGGTTTCGGGCGTCACTTCGACTTCAGGGTTCCAGAACGATCTTGCCGTAGCTCGCCGCCTGGGTTTCCCAATTCACGGCGTGATGCGAAGCAGCCCCGATGAGATTGCGGTACTGGCGCTCGAGCGAACGGCCCTCGAACAGCGCCCGGCCGCCGGCGGCGTTGAACAGCCGGGTGCCCGCTTCGAGCGCGAGCTTGCAGGCGAAACCCACGTTGCGCCGCGACTTCGCCAGTTCCAGTTCGCTGAAGGATTCGCCCGCCTCCAGCTTCCGCTGGGCGTTAGAGATTTGGGAGAAGTAGAGGAGGTGGGCCGCCTCGATCTCGGCGCTCGCCTGGGCGGCCAGGACCTGGACGCTTTCCTTGGCGCCAATAGGAACACCACGTGACTTGCGCGGCCGCGTGTAGTCGTACCAGTCCTCGAGCACGCCCTTGGCCATCCCGACCGTGAGCGCGGCGAAACCCGTACTTGTAATGCCGCCGCGCGGCGTCCGGTATACCGGCGCGGTATTGACCACCGTTCCTGGCCCGTGACCGTCGCGCGCCTTCCGCACATCGAGCAGACGATGGGCGGGGACGAAGACGTCCTTGACCTCGAAGCTCTTCGAGCCGGTGCCGCGCAGGCTGATCGTGTGCCAGTCGTCGATAATTTCGATATCGGATCGCGGCACGAGAAAGAAATAGGGCCCGTCGCGCTTGTCATCTTCGACGACATAACCGCCGCAGATGTGCCAGTCGCAGTGATCGATGCCGCTGGAGAAGCCGTGCCGGCCGGAATACACGAAACCGCCATCGACGGGCCGCCCGCGGCCGACGGGATCGAACGACGCCGAGATGAGCGTATTGTGGTTCTTGCCCCACACATCCTCCTGGGCCTCGGGCAGGAAGGTCGCCAGAATCTGCGCATGGCCGCAGCAGATTCTCTGGATCCAGGCCTGGGCGCCGCAGGCCGTGGCGAGAATTTCGGTGACCTCGCACAACACGTCCCAACCCATTTCCTGCCCGCCATAGTGCCTGGGCTGGATCATACGGATCAGGCCCGCCTGCTTGAAGTCGTCGATGGTGGCGACGGGAACGCAACGGTCGGCCTCGGCCTGGAGCGCGCGTTCCTTGAGGCGTGGCGCGATTTCGCGCGCCCGCGCAATGATCTCGTCATGGCTGACGAGATGCTCCTTGGTGTTGGTGAGAACCTGCTCTTGTGACATTCGGACGTTTTCCAATTGAATTTCTTGTTCGTATGTTCGCGACCGCGGTCCCCGACCGGAACGCCAGCCACTGAATGTCATCGCGGCAATGTGATATTTCTTGCCGTCCCTCTTCTTTGTTTTTTCTTTTTGGCTCGGGAGCTGGACCTCCACCACCTGCGTCGTCAGCACGATCAGTGTGCCCCAGATTTTGCGCAAGGGCAATGTAACCAGCGCAAAGGCTTTCGATTTTCAGAATACCTTGGACGCTCCGGTCGCCACGCCGAGGCGCGCGAGTGCGCGGTCATGGGCCCGCGACAGCAACAGAAGCGAGACGATCGCGCCGACGAGCGCCAGGAACATGTCCCACTGCGTATCCCAGACGTCGCCCTGGGTCGCGAGGAAGGCTTCGGCCTCGGCCTGCCCGATCACGGCCACCCACCATTCGATCATTTCATAGAAGGCGCTGAAGGCGAGACAGAAGGCCGCGCTGACGGCGAACAACCACTTGCCGGGACGAAGGGGCGAGCACCGCAGCAGAATCTCGCGCGCGAGGATTGCCGGTATGAAACCCTGCGCGAGGTGACCGAGGCGGTCGTAGTGGTTGCGCGACAGGTCGAGCCAGTCCTGTACCCAGAAACCGACGGGCACTTTGGCGTAGGTGTAATGGGCGCCGATGATGAGGATGATCGCGTGCAGGCACAGCAGGCGGTAAAGCAGATCGGTCATCGGAAAAACTCGCCATGTCGCAATCAGGATCGGCGCGCCGATGAGGATCGGAGCGACTTCCAGCCACCAGGTGAGCCGGTCGTGGGGCGAAATGCCGGACCACGCCAGCACCAGACCGGTCAGCGCGAGAAGGGCGAGAGGTTCGAGATAGGGGATTTTCATCATGCGATTCCCGCAGCTTTGGAACGATTTCTAGCGAATATTAACGCTGACGTAAGATGCCGAGTGATACTTTGCCATGAACCATGGATACGCGTCGCGTGTGTTGCGAACCGGAATCAGACGAGTCGGCAAAAACATGGCGGAAGTCCTCAGGTTCACGTGCCGGGAGTGCGGGCAGGAGCACGAGGGTCTGCCCGACGTCGGGTTCAAGGTGCCCTGGTACTACGAAACCCTGCCCGACAAGCATCGCGTGGACCTGTACCTCGATTCCGACTTCTGCCGGATCGAGAACGATTTTTTCATCCGCGGTTCACTGGAGATTCCGATTACCGGGATGCAACGGAATTTCTCCTACGGCGTATGGATGTCGGTCAGTGAGAAAAACTATCATTTGTACCAGGCCTGCTTCGATTCGGACGTCCCAACGTCCGAACGCTACGTCGGTTACATATCCAACCGTATCGACGGCTACCCGGATACATTGAAACTGATCGGCGCCGCTCATGTGCGCGGAAACGGGCTTCGCCCATTCATAGTGTTGCAATCGACCGACCACCCCCTGTCGATCGAGCAGCGAAAGGGAATCAGTTTTGAGCGGGCCGTCGAGATTGCCATACCCTATATGCACGAAAAGTCGTTCCCCTCTCGCCGTGCCTGAGGCCTGTCGGTCGAGCGGTGCGACCCCGTCGCGGTCGTTTTCCCCCGCTACGAATATTTTGGTGCGCGCTTTTCGCGGAAGGCGGCGGCGCCCTCCTGATGTTCGGCGTCGGGAAAGCGGGCGCGCTGCTGGGCGGCTTCGTCGTCCAGTGCGGCACGTAGGTCGTCAAGCCCCGACAGCATGCCCTTGACTGCGGCGATCGCCGCGGTCGGGCCGCCGACGAGGTTGTTCGCTTCCTCGACCGCGCGGGACAGGGCAGTGTCCTTGGCGACGGTAATATCGGCAAGGCCGAGACGATGAGCCTCGCGCCCGTCGATGGTGCCGCGCGAGAGGATCAGTCGCTTCGCCGCCGCCGCGCCGACCCGCCTCGCCAGCATGCGCGACAGGCCCCAGTCGGGTCCGAGCGCAAGCTTGAGGAACGAAAAGGTGAACTGCGCCGTCTCCTCCGCCACCACCATATCGCACAGGCAGGCGAGGCTGACGCCGGCGCCCGCGGCGTGGCCGGCGACAGCGGCGATGACGGGCCGCGGGAACGATGCCACCGCCAGCGCGGTGGAAGCTACGTCGTTCATGCGGGCGTCGATCCTGGCGATGTCCGTCTCGCCCATGGTGCGGACGTCGCCGCCGGCGCAGAAATTGCCGCCGGCACCGGTGATGACCAGCGCGTGGATGGCCGGGTCCGCCGCCAGGGATTCGAGAGCGTCGCGCAGTTCAATCCGCGCCTCTGCGGTCAGAGCGTTGCGGATTTTCGGCTCGTCCAGGGTGAGGACGGCGACGTGACGGTCCGGCGTTTCGATGCGGATGGGCATGGGATCCCGTCGCGGTCTAGGTGTTGAGGTCGGCGAAAGTCTTGCCTTCGGCGACCAGCCGTTCGAGCAGCGCCGACGGTTTCCAGAACAGCGGATCGTCTCTGGCGAATGCGCGGATGCCGTCGAGCACCTTCGGCAGGCCGATGATGTCGACGGTGCATAGCGGTCCCCCGCGCCAGCGTGGGAAGCCGTAGCCGAAGACCTTCACCATGTCGACATCGAGCGGGCGGGCGGCGATCCCCTCATCGACGATGCGGGCGCCCTCGTTGATCATGGCGTAAAGAATGCGGTCCTGGATTTCCTGTGCCGGGATCGTGCGCCGGGCGATGCCCTTGCGGGCCGATTCGGCGAGAATGATCTTCTCGACTTCGGGATTGGGCACGGGCTTGCCTGCCTCATAGACATACCAGCCACGTCCCGTCTTCTGGCCGAACCAGCCCTGTTCGCAGATACGGTCGGCAATCTCGACATAGCGTTCCTTCGGGTCGCGCGTAGCCACCGTGCGCTTGCGCTGGGCCCAGGCGATATCGAGCCCGGCGAGGTCCATCACCCGGAAGGGCCCCATCGGCATGCCGAAGGCTTCCATCGCCTTGTCGACATCCCACGGCAGCGCGCCGTCCTCGATCATGTAGTCGGCCTGCTTGCGTGTTTTCGCCAGAATGCGGTTGCCGATGAAGCCGTCGCAGACGCCCGACAGCACACCGACCTTGCCGAGCTTCTTCGCCAGTTCGAATCCGGTGGCGACCACGTCATCGGACGTCCTGGCGGGACGCACGATCTCCAGCAATCGCATGACAAATGCGGGGGAGAAGAAGTGGAGGCCGATCACGTCCCCGGGTCGCGTGGTCGCGGCGGCGATCGCATTGATGTCGAGGTAGGATGTGTTGGTCGCGAGAACCGCGCCCGGCTTCATCGCGGCGTCGAGCTTGCCGAACACGGTCTTCTTGACCTCCATGTCCTCGAACACCGCCTCGATGACGAGGTCCGCGTCCTTGAGCGCGCCGTAATCGAGGGACAGTGCGAGGCGTCCCAGGTGCTCGTCCTTGGCGTCGGCCGTCAGACGGCCGCGACTGACGAAGCCTTCAAGATTTTTATCCACGTTCCCCTTGCCGCGATCGAGCGCCGCCGCGTCGGCCTCGATCATCACCACGGGAAAGCCCGCCCGCAGGCAGGCCACGGCAATGCCGGCGCCCATGGTGCCGCCACCGATGACGGCGAGCTTGTCCAGCTTTCGCGGCCTGGCGTTTTCGAGGCCCGGCACCTTGGAGACGGCGCGCTCGCCGAAGAAAACATGGCGCAGCGCCTTGGCCTGATCGGACGCGCGCAGCTCCTGGAAGATCGCGCGCTCGCGCTTCATGCCTTCGGCGAAGGGCAGGGTGGCCGCGGCCTCCACCGCTTCGAGCGCGCGGACGGGGCTGTGCTGCCCCCGCGCGGCGCGCGTGATCTTGGCCTTTTCCGTTGTGAAGAAGTCGGCGGCAGCAGGGGCGGGAACGGACATCTCCGAAATGCGGCGCAGCGGCGACTTGACTTTCGACAGCGCGAGCCGCTTCGCGGCGGAGAGAAGATCATCTTCGCTCTCCGCGATCACATCGATGAGACCGGCTTCCATCGCTTCCTTCGCGCCGACCTGACGGCCCGAGGTGACGAGGTCGGCGGCCTTCTCCACGCCGCAGAGGCGCGGCAGGCGCTGGGTTCCGCCGGCGCCGGGAATGATGCCGAGATTCACTTCGGGAAAACCGACTCGTGCGTTGGGCGACATGACGCGGCAATGACAACCCAACGCGATCTCGAAGCCGCCGCCGAGCGCGACGCCATGGATGGCGGCCGCCACCGGTTTGTCGGTGGCCTCGATCGTAGTGACGACCTCGGGAAGGAACGGCTCCATCGGCGGTTTGCCGAATTCGCGCACGTCGGCGCCGGCGATGAAGACCTTGCCGGCACCTCGGATGACGGCCGCCTTGATTGCGGCGTCCGTCGTGACGATCTTCATGGCGTCGACCAGCCCCTGGCGGACGGCCTGGGAGATCGCATTTACCGGCGGATTGTTCACCGTGATGACGGCGACACCATCCTCGATGCTGAGTTGAACGGCTGCGGCATCGTTGTCGGTCATGGGCTCTTCCGGCTATTGAAAATGCGGGTGCGGGGCCCCATTCCTATCAACCGTGCCGCATGCGGGCAAGCGCGCTGCTGCATGGGTTGCAGGCGCGGGCTATAATCGGGTCATCGTCACTTTTGCCGCGTGAGGGAGAGCCATGAGCAAGGTCGCATTCGAGGAAACCATGGGCCGGATCGCCGCCGCGATCGCCGACAAGCCGGTAGACGGGGAGCTCGCCGCCTTCCTGAACAAGACCTTTTCCGCCGACGGGGCGGACTTCAAGGCGGTCGAGGCGCTGTGCCGCGAGGGCGAGAAGGACGGCTGGATCTGCGAGCGGGAGATGGGCGACATCAGGTTCGGCCGCGTGGTCAAGCCCGGCGCCAGCGCCGGCCGCTTCTCCGTCGACGTGGTGCGGATGAAGGACGTGAAAGGTCCACACCATGTTCATCCCAATGGCGAGATCGGCATGATTATGCCGGTGGCGGGCGATCCCAAGTTCGACGGCATGGGCCGCGGCTGGTACGTCGACCCGCCGGGGTCCGACCACTGGCCGACGGTCACGGGCGGCGACGCCTACGTCCTCTACCTGCTACCCGAGGGCAAGATCGAATTTACCGGGAAATAGGCTCGCGCGGGGCTGCACGCGGCTGCCAGACCAACGACTTGAGCAGCGTCGCGAGGCTGATGGATTTGAGCGTCGCCACGGCGATCTCGTCGACCTCGGCCAGCACCTGGCCCAGCGCCCGGCCCATGTCGGTGTCGCCGGCGGGGGCGGGGATATCGGCCTCGCCCTTGACGCTGTCGCCGAACAGGTCGATCACGTCGTAAAGCGACGTCCGCTTGGCGTTGCCCGAGAAGCGGTAGCCGCCGCGGGCGCCACGCACGGCTTCCACCAGCCCGGCGCGGCCGAGGTCGCGCAGCACCTTGGCGAGATGGTTGGCCGAGATTCCGTATTTGTCGGCGATATCGGAGACCGAGAGCTGGCGCGCCGGATCGCGGGCGAGTTCGAGCACGGCCAGCAAGGCGAACTGCGTGGCCTTCTGCAGTTTCATCGCGTGTCGTCTCCCGGCGGTGCCAGCGGCATCTCGAGTTCGATGAACGAGCCGCCGCGCATGCCCTGGCTGCGGAAGAAGGCCATGTTGAGGGCGTCGTCACGGGCCAGCATCGTTCGCACAGTGGTCATGCCGGCCGCCCGCATCCGCGTGGTGATGGCATCGAACAGGCGGGAGCCGAGCCCGCCTTCGCGATGGGACGGATCGACGCCGATGGCGAAAATCCAGCCGCAGGGGGGCGAGCCGAATTCCCAGGCGCGCTCCTCGCCGAGGATGAACCCGCGCACGGTACCGGCCGATTCAGCAACCAGGAAGTAGCGCCCTTGACGGGTGGCGTAGCGGCGGAAGGCCCGCTGCCAGTATTCGGGTTTCGGATGGGCGGTGATCGCCGCGTCGATCGCCGCGACGGCATCCATGTCCGCCGCCCGGGCCTCGCGGATGATGGGCGATGAGGGGCTAATAGATTGATCTGGCGCGACTTCTGACATCGGGTCCGGTCCGCTCCTTCGACCGTGGACGGGCACTTGACAGCATGGCGTGACATGGGCTATTTGTAAACAGGTATTGCAGTACTGAATTACGTTTTTAGCATTTTTGCAGCCCATTATTTTCGAGGGCTGCCCGGTGGCCCAAAGGCGGGAAACCACGCTAGGGTTCAGGGAACAGAACGGCATGGGGGCGTGCGGCGCCCCCAACACGACGCAGACGGAGCAGGTGGAGACCCATGATCGATTTCAGGACCAATCCCGAGAAATACAAGCACTGGAAAGTCACCTACGACGGTCCGGTCGCGACCATCGCCATGGACGTGCGTGAAGACGGCGGACTCGTGGACGGCTATCTGCTGAAGCTCAATTCCTATGACCTCGGCGTCGACATCGAGCTTTACGATGCCGTCCAGCGCATGCGCTTCGAGCATCCGGAAGTGGGGGCGGTGGTACTGACGAGCGCGAAGGACAACGTCTTCTGCGCCGGCGCCAACATCAAGATGCTCGGCCTTTCGACCCACGCCTGGAAGGTCAACTTCTGCAAATTCACCAACGAGACCCGCAACGGCATCGAAGATGCCAGCAACTTTTCCCATCAGACCTACCTGTGTGCCGTGAACGGGACCGCGGCGGGCGGCGGTTACGAACTGGCGCTCGCCTGCGAGCACATCATGCTGGTGGACGACAACGCCTCGGCGGTGTCGCTGCCGGAAGTGCCGTTGCTCGCGGTGCTGCCCGGCACCGGCGGCCTGACCCGTGTGGTGGACAAGCGCATGGTGCGGCGCGACCACGCCGATTTCTTCTGCACCCTGACGGAGGGCATCCGCGGCTCGCGCGCCGTCAACTGGAAGCTCGTCGATGAGATCGTGCCGCGCTCCAAGATGACCGAGACGGTCAAGACGCGCGCCGCCGAATTCGCCGCCAGAACGGACCGTCCGAAGGACGCCAAGGGCATCAAGCTCAACGAGCTCAAGTGCGATATTTCGGGCGACACGATCGCCTACGACAACGTCACCGCGGTCATCGATCGTGCCGGCAAGGCGGTCACCGTCACCGTGCGCGCGCCGAAGGACGCGGTGCCGCAGGACGCCAATGGCATCCATGCCCAGGGCGACGCGTTCTGGCCGCTGGCCGTCGCGCGGGAGCTCGACGACCTGATCCTTCATCTGCGCACCAACGAACCGATCATCGGCCTCTGGGTGTTCAAGACCGAGGGCGATCCCGAACTGGTCGCCAAGGCGGACGAGGCGCTTGCCAGGAACGCCAAGGACTGGCTGGTGCGAGAGATCACGCTCTACCTCAAGCGCACGTTCAAGCGGATCGACGTCACCTCGCGCTCGATCATCACCCTGGTCGAGCCGGGAAGCTGCTTCACCGGCACGCTGGCCGAACTGCTGCTGGCGGCGGATCGCAGCTTCATGCTCGACGGCACGCTCGACGGCAAGAACGCCCCGGCGAGGGTCCGCCTGACCGAGATGAATTTTGGCCCCTATGTCATGGGCAACGGTCTGACCCGCGTCGCCACGCGCTATCTCGGCGAAGACGATCAGCTCAAGGCCGTCGAGGCGGCGAAGGGCAAGGACATCGACGCCCAGGAGGCGGAGGCGCTCGGCCTCGTCACCTTCGCGCCCGACGACATCGACTACAAGGACGAGGTCCGTATCGCCATCGAGGAACGCGCGAGCCTGTCGCCCGACGCGCTCACCGGCATGGAGGCGAGCCTCCGCTTCGCCGGGCCCGAGACGCTGGAGACCAAGATATTCGGCCGCCTGTCGGCCTGGCAGAACTGGATCTTCCAGCGGCCCAACGCGGTCGGCGCCGACGGCGCGCTCAAGTTGTTCGGCACGGGCAAGCGGGCCAAGTTCGACGAGAATCGCGTCTGATTTTTTACGACTGATCTCAGCCGGTACGACTGAGCCACACGTGGGAGAGTAGAAATGGCTGGCATTGACTACGATACCAAGATTCCCAACAACGTGAACCTGGCCGAGGATCAGCGCCTGCAGCGCGCGCTCGAGGCGTGGCAGCCGAAATTCCTCGACTGGTGGAAGGAACTGGGCCCAGTCGGCACCGCCAACTACGACGTCTACCTGCGCACCGCGATCAGCGTCGAGCCGTCTGGCTGGGCGCATTTCGACTACGTCAAGATGCCGGAATACCGCTGGGGCATCTTCCTTGCGCCGGCGGAAAAGGACCGCAAGGTTAACTTCGGGCAACACAAGGGCCAGCCCGCCTGGCAACAGGTTCCCGGCGAATACCGGGCCGAACTGCGCCGCCTGATCGTCACCCAGGGCGATACCGAGCCCGCCTCGGTCGAGCAGCAGCGCCGCTTGGGACAGAGCTGCCCGTCTCTCTACGACCTGCGCAACCTGTACCAGGTGAACGTCGAGGAGGGCCGCCACCTGTGGGCGATGGTCTACCTGCTCCAGGCCTATTTTGGCCGCGACGGGCGCGAGGAGGCGGAAGCGATGCTCGAGCGCCATGCCGGCGACCCCGACAAGCCGCGCATCCTGCAGGCCTTCAACGTCGACACGACCGACTGGCTGTCGTTCCACATGTTCACCTACTTCCAGGACCGCGACGGCAAGTTCCAGCTCGCCGCCTTGTCGGAATCCGGTTTCGATCCGCTGTCGCGGACCTGCCGGTTCATGCTGACCGAGGAGGCCCATCACCTCTTCGTCGGCGAGAGCGGCATCACCCGCATCATCCAGCGCTCCTGCGAGATCATGAAGGAGAACAAGCTCTCCGATCCTATGGACGTGCGCAAGCACGGTGGCATCGACCTGCCGACGATCCAGAAGTATCTCAACTTCCACTTCTCGATCTGCCTCGACCTGTTCGGCCAGGAGCTGTCGACCAACGCGGCGAACTACTACACCATGGGCATCAAGGGCCGCTACGGCGAGACCAAGATCAACGACGACCACGTCCTCGTCGATGCAAAATACAAGGTGCCGGAGATCCACGGCGACAAGGTCGTGGACGTGGACGAGCCGGCGCTGAACGCCATCAACCAGCGCCTGCGGGACGACTATTACGAGGACAGCCAGCGCGGCGTCGACAACTGGAACAAGATGATCCGCGACAGCGGCATCGAATTCCAGCTGGTGCTGCCGGGCCGTGCCTTCCACCGCAACATAGGGCCCTTCGCCCAGGTCAAGGCGACGCCGACCGGTCAGATCATCACCGAGGCCGAGTGGGATAAGCGCCACGGCGACTGGCTGCCGACGGAAAAGGACAAGGACTACGTCCATTCGCTGATGAAGCCGGTAACCGAGCCGGGAAAATTCGCGAACTACATCGCGCCCCCCGCCCGCGGCATCAACCGCCAGCCGAGCGACTTCGAATACGTGAAGTTCCACTGATCGGAACGCGACACACGAGGACGGCGCCCCATCGGGCGCCGTTTCCGATTCTGACGGGGTCTCCCGATCGTCTCGGAAAGGACGAGACGCTTCGCTTGTATCCGGCACCGTCTGCCGTTATCGTCGCGGTGTTTTCAACATAATGAAAGGAGGTGATCCAATGTCTCATTGTCATTTGCGCCCGACGGTTTCCCTGAGCTGGATCGTCCTCGCGGAAGTGCGTTTCGCCTGATGTGAAGACCGATCCCCGGTGGATGCCGAGGGACAAGACGACAATGGAAAGGCCGCCTCTTTGGGCGGCCTTTCGCTTTCTGGCTGGAGCCCAGCGTCAGCGGTGCGTCCAGACCGCCGGGCGTTTCTCCAGGAAGGCGCGGAGACCTTCCACCGGATCGTCGTGGCGCATAAGTTCGGTGAGGTAGTGCCGCTCGACCCAGTCGAGCTTTTCCGACACCCGCTCGACATAGCCGCGCCGCGCGGCGGCGACGGCGGCGCGGAGGGAGGGCGCGCTCTTGTCGGCGAGGTGCGCGTCGAACCAGTCGAGCGCCGCGGTAACGGGATCGTCGGCAACACGGTTAACGAGGCCGATCCGTTCGGCCTCGACGCCGTCCACGGTGCGGCCCGTGAGCAGCAATTCGTCGGCACGGGGTTGGCCGATGCGTTCGGGCAGCAGCACGCTCGCCGTCGGTGCGAATACGGCAAGCTTGATTTCGGGCTGGCCGAGGGTGGCGTCGGGCGCCGCGAACAGGAAGGTGCCCGCCAGCGCGAGTTCGAGCCCACCGCCCAGGCAATAGCCCCGGACCGCGAGCAGGATCGGCAGCGGAAACGCCACCATCGCGCGGATGCAGGCGTGCATGCCGGCGAGCATTTCGGCGCAGGTCTCGGGCAGGTGTTCGGGGATCGAGGCGCCGTAGCTGAAATGGGGCCCCTCGTGGTCAATCAAGACCGCGAGGAGGTGCGGGTTGTCGTAGTGGGCGTCGAGCGCGGCGCGTACCGCGTCGGCCATCGCCATGTCGATCAGGTTGGCCTTGGGCCGGGCGAGGGTGAGGCGCAGGAGGCGTCCGTCCCGTTCCTGCCCTATGTGGAGGGGGCCGGCGGCCAGCGTCAGTCCTCCGATTTCTTCTTTGGCATGACGCTGTTGGTCAGCTCGTCGCTCCACGGCGCGCCGAGCGCCAACGCCTGGCGCAGGGCGATGAAGTCGACTTCGCGGCCGGTCTCGCGCGAACCTCGGTTGAAGGCGCGGAAGCCGGCGCGCGCTTCGGTCATCATGTTGAGAGCCATCCAGGAACGCGAGCTTTCCTTGTTGCGGTTCCAGGCGTCGAGCTTGGGCTTGCGCAGCTCCTCGATGGTCTTGAGGGTGCATTCGGGAAAGGTCTCGAGCAGGGTCGTGCACAGCTTCTCGACCGCGGCGTCGAGACGGGAGAGATCCATCTCGCCCTTTGCCATGAGCTCTTTGCCCGCCTTGAGCGCGTCGCCCGTCTTCGACTCGCCGAAGACGAAGCGGCCGAATTCGTCGACCATGCGTTCGGTCTCGACCAGGGGATTGGCGACGAATTTGCCGTCCACCTTCAGCGCCGGAACGATTTCCGAAATCATGCCGAGCCGGTAGGCCTTGTGGGCCGAGAACGGCTGGCACAGCACGCCGGCGTTCATGGCGTTCTCCACGCCGATGAGGACCGGCAGGAAGTCCGTCGCCCCGGCGATGGGGGCCGAGCCGTGTTTGGGACCGGCCTGGCCGAAGCGGGCCATGTCCTGCGCGACGGAGAAGTCGCAGGCCATGCCGATCTCCTGTCCGCCGCCGAGCCGCATGCCATTGACCCGGCAGACGGTGGGCTTGTCCACGATCAGGATGGTCGTCACCAAGTCCATGAACAGGCGCATGTAGCGCCGGAATTCAGCCGGATTTCCCGCGTAGTACTCAGCGAGTTCGGCGACGTTGCCGCCGGTGCAGAAAGCGGTGCTGCCGGTCGCCGTCAGTACGATGGCGACCACGTCGCGCGCCATTCCGGCCTGGCGCAGGGCCATGGTTGCGCCCTTCATCATCTCCACAGTCAGCGCGTTGAGCTGCTTCGGGTTGTCGAGGATGACCCAGGCGTTGAAGAGTCCCTCGACAGGCTTCCCGTCGGGTCCGAGGGCAGGGCGCTTCTCAAGCTTCACGCCTTCGGCGATGGCCGCGCCGGGAACGAGGTCGTGATCGATGAGCGGGTCGGGCCGGGTGGCCCTGGCGACGTCGAGGGTGGCTTTCGGTTCTTTATCGGTACTCATGTTGGGTTGTGCCTTCTCTTCTTCCCCGTCATGGTCGGCGAAGGCCGACCATCCACGTTTTTCTGTTTTCGGTAGCTGTAGAGTGCCTCATGGCAGACTTTCATAAAGGTCATTCCAATCTGGATTGCTTTTCCGGATTAAGCGGACTTTCCACGCGCGTCACCAAGTCTTGATTGCCTTCTCGCGCAGGATAGCATGACGAATATCGTCGTGCCGTTCGGCATACACGAGACGCTTCAATCCGTATCGCTTGGTGAACCCTTCGACGAGCCCCATGCGATGCTGGAAAATGCGATGCTGCAGATCGCTTGTCACGCCGACATAAAGCGTCCCGTCGGGTCGGTTCGTCATGATGTAAACCCCACCGCCGGCCATAGTCGTTTGTTTGCCCCGCCATCACGATGACGCGAAGAAACTCGTGGATGGTCGGCCTTCGCCGACCATGACGAGAAGTGTGGCCACGTAGCGCCTTAGATGACGCCGTTCTCTTCGAGCTTGTGGTATTCCTCCTCGGTGAGGCCGAGGTATTCGCGAAACACGATCTCGTTGTCTTGGCCGATCATCGGCGCCGCGGCGGTCACCTCGCCGGGATGTTCCGACAGGTCGAAGCCCGGGAAATAGAAGGCCTGGTAGTCGATTTCGGGATGCTTGCGCACGCGCCAGGTCTTGCGGTGGGTCAGTTGCGGGTCGGTAAACAGATCGGCGCAGGTATTAACTTTGTAGGAACGCACCTTGACGCCCTGCAGGGCGGCGACGGCGGCATCGGCATCCATCTTGCGGGTCCAGGACGAGATGGCAGCGTCGAGCGCGTCCATATTCGCGCGCCGTGCCGCGGTATCCTTGAAGCACGGGTCCCTGGCCCATTCACCGTGTCCCATGACGTCTGCGAGGCGAGAAAACTCGTCGTCGCTCCAACACGAGAGCGCGATCCAGTTGTCGTCGCCCGCGCAGGGGTAGGCATTGTGAGGGCAGGCGACATGGTCGCGGTTGCTCTCGCGCTCCAGCACCTTGCCGTTGGCGTGGAAATCGTAGAGTGGCCCGGCAAGGAAAAAGGCGCCGCATTCGTACTGCGCCACGTCGATGAAGGCGCCTTTGCCGGTGCGCTCGCGCCGGTCGAGGGCGGCGAGGATCAATGGCGCGCCGACCAGCGCCGCGACGAAGTCGATGTAGGGGCCGTAGAGAAGCTGCGGCGAGCCCGCGGCGTCCCCGGTCAAGCCGCAGAATCCGGCGAGGGCTGAAAGCTGGGAGCCGAACCCGCCGGTCGCGGAGCGCGGCCCGGTCTGACCCATGTTGCAGGTGGACATGAAGATCAGGTCGGGATTGGTTTTTTTCAGGTCCTCGTAACCGAGGCCGATGCGATCGATGACGCCGGGGCGCATGTTCTCGATGAGCACGTCCGCCCAGTCCGACAGGCGGCGCGCGAGCTCGATCCCGCCCGGCTTCTTGACGTCGATGGTGACGTCGTACTTCGAATCGTTGAAGTAGGAGAAGCAGCCCGAACGGTTGATGCCCTTCACGCCGTTGCGGTAGGGCGGGTACTGGAGGCGGAACCCGTCGGGGCGGTCCCGCGCCTCGATATGGACGACGGTCGCGCCGTAATTGGCCAGCACCTTGCCGATCCACGGGCCGGCGGCGTAACCGCCGACCTCGATGACCTTCAGCCCCTTGAGCGCTTGCGGCTGGGCGGTCATCACGTCACCGTCGCGTGCGCGCCGATCAGCGCGTCGATCTCGTCGTCGGAAAAGCCGTATTCGCCCAACACGTCACGAGTATGCTTCCCCGCGGCTGGCACCGGGCGGGAGACGGGCAGGCGTTCGCCATCGACGACGGCGAAGCCGCCGCAGTGGCGTTCGGTGCCGCCACCGGCGGCCGGAAGATCGGCCCAGAAGCCGCGCGCCTCGAGTTGCGGGTCGTGGGCGATATCGGCGACGTTGTTGACGGGATAGCCAAGCATCTCGCGCTCGAACGCCTGCTGCAGGAACTCTGCCTTGGTCACGGTCTTGAAGAAGCGGCCGATGGGCTCCTCCATCGCATCCACCTGTTCCTGATTTGTCAGGGTACTGTCGAACTTGGCCCAATCGATCTCCGCGAGGACGCCGAGGTCGGCACCCGCGTCGCGCATCCAGGCGCAGAGACCTTCATTGGTGCGGCGGCCGGCGACGCCGCCGTAGATGATGAAATTGAGGTACCCGTCCTTGCATGGCCAGAACACGCGATAGACCGCGCCGTGGACCGAACGGCCGGTCATGAAGGCGCCTGCGCGCTTGGGGTTGACGTCGATCAGGTCCCACGACGCCGGCGCATGGGCGATGGAGGCGAGAACCGCCGCCTGAGCCGAAACGTCGACGTGCTGGCCCCGGCCCGTGACGTTGCGCGCGGTCAGCGCCACCATGGCGCCGACAGTGGCCTGGCTTGCCGCCCAAGGTTGGGATTGCGGCGCTGTGACGCGCAGCGGGATGCCGTCGGGCTCACCCGCCAGCGACATGGCGCCGCCCGCGGCCATCAGTTCGATGTCGCTTGCCTGCCATTCCGCGCGCGGTCCGGTGCGTCCGAAGGGCGTCACCGAGACGTGGATCAGCTTGGGATTTGCCGCCCGCAACTTGTTTATGTCGAACAGCGCCGCCAGGGCGCTGCCGGGCGGCGCCGTTTCGAGGAGGAAGTCGGCTTTTGCCGCCAGGCGCAGGAACGCGCCCTTACCGGCGTCGGTGGTGAGGTCGAGGGTGAGCAGGCGCTTGTTCGCGTTGGCACCGCGCCACGCGGGGGCGGACAGGTCCGCCCCCGGTGGTTCGATCTTGACGACGTCGCAGCCGAGATCGGCGAGAAAACGGCCCGTCAGCCAACCCAGTTCGCCCGTACAATCGAGCACCCGGTATGGCGCGAGTATCGACGTCTGCATGTTCCCTCGGCCGTGGTGCTACACCTTAGCGGCCCGTGCGGGCCAAGGACAGCACCCAGCCCTGCATGCGCGCGCGCATGTTGGCGATCTGCTCCTTGGAGAAGAAGTCTTCCGGCTTCACCTTGTGCACGGGGTACACGGGGCGGTGGAAGTCCTGCTCGTAGCCGTAGGGTACGGTGGCGTCAATGGCCATGCCGCCCTCGAACTCGGTGTTCGAGGCCGTCCACTGCTTGTCGCCCGCGGTCATACGCTCGGCCGGCATGAAGGTCTGGCCGCGCCCGCCCGGGATCGGATTCAGGATGTCCGTCCGTGGGTTCACACGGGTGGTCAGGCACCACATGATGTCGTCCATATCGTATATGTCGGTATCTTCGGACACCGCGATCACGAGGCGCGCGCCCTGGGAGCAGGAGAGGATGGCGGTCATGAAATTGCGCTGCCAGCCTTCCTCGATCTTGTTGCGCTTCTTGACCTGGATGATGGCCCCACCCCAGTCCGTCATGCAGTAGGGGATGTGGACGTTCTGAACGATGCCCGGCTGAAGGCGCTCGCACAGGTTGAACATGGCCGATTCGCGGGCCGAGGTGTCGATGTTGGCGTCGTCCGCCGTGTGCACGCCGAGCGGGAAGATAATCGGTTTCGATTCCGGCTTGCGCATGGTGATGGCAGTGACATGGAAGGTCGGCGCGCGATAGGCCTTGCCCATGTAGCCGGCCCATTCGGGATGGAAGAAGAACTTGCCCTGCAGGTTGGCGTCTTCCGATTCCTTGGTCTCGTACCGCTTGTCGCGCGGATGCAGGTAGCCTTCCAGCACGTACTCCGCGTCGGCCAACGTGTAGGCGTCGATGGTGCGGCACTTGACGATGCGGATCGGAGAGCCCTGGATGCTGCCGGCGATACCCACCTCGTCGCAGCCCTTCGGCAGGATCGCGTAGTCGAAGCCGGCGCCCGCCATGTATGTGCAGGCCGGAGGCACGCCGAAGCACATGGTCAGCGGGATCGGCTTGTCGTCATGGTAATGCTTGGTGATCACCTGCCACATGTGCGAACCCGGCGAGATCTGGAACGTGCCGACGTTGCCCCAGCGGAAGTTCATGCGGTTGTAGCCGATGTGGCTGCCGCCTTCAAAATAGTCGCCGATGATGCAGGAAATGCCCGAACCGATGGTCAGTTCGGATTCCAGTTCGGTGTGGCGGATCGCGGTGATCCACTTGTTCACGTCGAGGTCGTCGGTGATGACGTGCTCCTGGACCGGAGCATCCTTCTGCGCGACTTCCTTGAGCGGGGTCGGGTGGTCCAGTGCGTGAGCGACCTTCTTCACACGGTCGAGGGAATCGCGCCAGCCGAACATCTTCTCGATGACCTTGATGTCGCCGAACAGGTTGGTGATGGCGCGGGCGTGGGGTTTGCCCTTGACGTTGTTGAACAGGATCGGGCAGCCACCGTCGAAATGCTTCTGCAGGCCGGTGATCTCGAGGTCGGGATCGACCTCCTTGTTGGTCTCGATCAGGTCTCCCTGTTCCTTAAGCCATTCAAGGGCCGTGCGCAGTTGGGTGATGTCCTTGGATTTTGAGCTTCCAGCTTCAGGCATGTTCTTGGCCTCGGTATTTTCGGGTTGTGGAAACGACGACACCGGGCGTGCCGCGCCCGGTGTCCAGAGTCTGTTGGAAAATCAGCCGCCGAGCGCTTTCGACAGCTTCGGATTGTTCTTGTAAACGCCCTCGTCGATGAATTTGCCCATCTTCGACTTGGCGCCGCTCTTGGCCAGCGCTTCGAGATAGATTTTGTGGATCTGCGGCTCCTGGTTTTCGTATTCGATCTGGTTGCCGCCGTCGTTGACGTTCACGTCCATGCCGAGCCAGACTTGGCGCTTCTCGGCCAGGGTCGGGTAGCGCAGGCTGCCCATGGCGATGGCGAGGTAACGCGCCGGCTCCGGCGACGCATTGAAATGCTGGTGAAACATGCCGTCGGGCGGGGCGAAGACGACGCCGTGGTCCCAATCGATCTTTACCAGGTCCTTGGCGATGTCGTACCACAGTAGCGAGTAACCGACGCCGGTGACGCACATGACGTGGAAGTCGGCGCCGTGGCGGTGGCCCTTCTTGTAGGTGCCGACCGGCATTTCGGACATGTGGGCGTGGATCGTGCCGTCGGCGAGCGAGAACATGATGTTGGAGCCGCCCGCGCCGCGGTTTTCCCACTTGCGCAGCTCGAAGGTCGACAGGTCGGGCACGAAATTGGTTTCCCACATATGCCGGCCGGGCATCTTCGGAATCAGCTCGCCCTCGCCGGCGAAGTAGTCGCTTTCGCTTTCGCGCTCGGGGAACGTGGCCGCGTTCTGGAACACGAAATCCTGGTTGCGGTAGAGGTTGATGACTAGCGGCAGGTTGTTGCAGGAGTAGAGCCGGGCGCGCTCGGAGCCGGAACCGTTGAAATGCTGATAGCGGCAATTGAGCGGCAGGGCGAAGAGGCTCTTCGGGCCCCATTCGAAGGTGTGCTTGCGGCCGTCATAGCTTTCGATCTGGGTCGAGCCGTGGCCGTCGACCACATAGAAAACTTCCTCGAAGATGTGCTTCTGCGGCGTGGACTTGCCGCCCGGGGGGATGTCGATGACGTACATGGCAAGGAAATCGCCGCGGCCCTTGAGGTGGGCGAAAGCGCCCTTGACGCCCATGCGGGCCCAGGGCTTGGTCTCGACCGTTTTCATGTCGATGCCGAAGTCCTCGATGATCGGGATTCCTTCGGCCTTGCAGAAATTCATGTAGGGATCGACCAGGAACTTGTCGTCGGCGAGGTCGACCACCGCCTGGTTAATCGACGCATCTGCATTTCGGGAATATCCCGGGATAACCGACTGTTCGGTGGCCATGAGCTTGTCTCCTGATCTTCAAGGCATGTGAAAGGGGAAGGCTCGATCTACCCACGCGTGCCAATCCGGTCTGCCCGGCCGCGCACTGGGATCTTTTCCTACCTGTTTACAAGGACTCTAAGCCTTTTTTGTCTGTGGCGTCGAGAACAGCACCCGGGATTCTGGCGATTTTTCCGTGCGCGACCAGGACAGACTCATAGCCTCTGGCCGCTATACGTCAATAAGGTTTTCAATATACAAGCAAGAACATTTTCTTATATCGAGCCTAGCTCTCTGCCGCGCCCTCCGCCAGCGTCCTGAGCCAGTCCGTCCGGCCCTGTACCGCGACCCTCTGGTGATAGAAGTGCAGGCCCCGGAGGCCGCCGAGTTCTTCACCGCCGCCGGCCCGGCCGGGCCCGCCGTGAACGCACATCGGCATGACGATACCGTGACCGGTCTGCGACTTGCCGACGGTCTCGTCCACCACCAGGACGCGGCCGTGGGCGGCGCCGATTCCCGCGACCGCCCCGCTCGCGAAGGCCGAGTCGGCGGTGAAGACGGACGCAACCAGCGAACCGCCGCCCTTGCGCGACAGCGCGAAGGCGTCTTCGGGGGTCCCGTAAGGCATCAAGGTCGCGACCGGGCCGAAGGCTTCCACCTCATGCACCGTGCGCGCTTCCGCCGGCGAATCGCAGCGCAGCAGGGTGGGGGCAATGAAGCAGCCGGTCCTGGCGTCGGCGTCAACGAGCTCACGCGTGTCGTCGCCGGCGACAACCTTCGCCTCGGACTTGAGCTTCGCCAGCGCGTCGAGCACCGCCTTCTGCTGCGCGCGCGACACCACCGGGCCCATGTGTACGGCCTCGTTGCGCGGATTGCCGACGACGGTCTTCGCCAGCCGTGCCGCGAGCGCCTCGGTAACGTCGCCGATAATGGCCTGCGGCACGAAGGCACGGCGGATGGCAGTGCATTTCTGCCCCGCCTTCTGGGTCATCTCGCGGCTGACCTCGCGGACAAACAGGTCGAATTCGGCGGAGCCCGCCTTCGCGTCCGGGCCGAGGATCGAGGTGTTGAGGCTGTCGGCCTCGACGTTCATGCGGAGCGCCGACGCGATCACCCTGGGATGCGCGCGGAGCGCGTTGGCGGTATCGGCCGAACCGGTGAAGGCAATGACGTCCTGGCCGGTGACATTGTCGGTAAGCTCCCGGGCCGCGCCACAGACGATGCTCAGCGCGCCCTCCGGCAGCACGTTGGCGGCGATCACGTCGCGCACCATGCGCTCGGACAGGAGCGCCGTGGCCGTGGCGGGCTTGGCCAGTACCGGCACGCCCGCGAGGATGGCGACGGCGGCCTTTTCCCACAGGCCCCAAGAAGGGAAATTGAAGGCGTTGATGTGGATGGCGACGCCGCGAAGCGGCACCGACAGGTGGATGGCCTGGAATCCCTCGTCGCGGCCCAGGCGCTCGAAGCGGCCGTCTTTCAGCATCTTTGCCGCGCCCAGGCTTTCGCCCAGTCTTGCGAAATACTTGAGCGTGCCGATTCCGCCGTCGATGTCGATGGCGGCGTCGGTCTTGGTATTGCCGGAATTGGCCTGGGCCAGGGCGAAATAGTCGTCCCGCCTGGCGGTGAGCGCATCGGCGATGCCCTTGAGCAGGCCCGCGCGTTCGGCGAAGGACAGGGCGCGCAAGGCCGGGCCGCCGATCTCCCGCGCATAGGCCATAGCGGCGGCGATGTCGATTCCGCCGGTCGAAGCCCGCGCCAGTTCCTCGCCGGTCACCGGATCGACCAGGGCGGCCCCTTCGTCCGCACCTTCGACCCATTTGCCGCTGACGTAGCTTGCGAGTTTCATGACGCTCCCCGTGGTGATGCTGGGCCCGAAAAAGGCCGGTGAAATGCCGCGACAGAATAGCGAAATACGCCCTTGCGGCAACCGCCGAGTGGTTGCGTTGGCGCCTCATCGGTGCGCCCATTGACAGGTTCGGCGAGATGGTCGAAACAGAACGCCTTGCGGGACAGGGATACGGACAGGCGGCATATGGCGAAAAAAAGGAAAACGGATACGCCGGCGAATGGCGAGGGGTTGGGGCCGGAGATTGCGGCGGCAGTGGCCATCTGTGGCGAACACGGCAACCGGCCGGATGCGCTGATCGAGATCCTGCACGGCATCCAGGTCTGCCTCGGCTACGTGCCGGGGACGACCCTCAACGCCATCGCCAGGGCCCTCAACCTGTCGCGGGCCGAGGTCCATGGCGTCGTCACCTTCTACCACGACTTCCGCGACGCTCCCGCGGGCCGGCACGTGGTCAAGTTGTGCCGGGCCGAGGCCTGCCAGGCGGTCGGTTGCGAGACCTTGGCCACCCATGCGGAACAGGCGCTCGGCACCCGATTCGGCACCACCAGCGCCGATGGAAAGGTCACGCTGGAAGCCGTTTACTGCCTCGGCAACTGTGCCCTCGGGCCTTCCGCGATGGTGGACGGGGATATCCACGGCCTGCTAAATAATAACAAGTTAGATAATATATTTAATAATATAAATTAAGATAATTATCTTGAGAAATTAGATTAAGAAAGCTCCATGCCTAGCTCTGATACGATCATTTATGTGCCGCGCGACGCTGCCGCGCTTTCGGTGGGCGCAGATGGGGTGGCGACTGTAATTTCGGACGAAGCGGCACTGCGAAAGATGCCGGTCCGGGTCGTCCGCAACGGCTCGCGCGGGCTCCTGTGGCTCGAGCCGCTGGTCGAGGTCGCGACCCCGTCGGGGCGGGTGGCTTACGGCCCGGTGCGCGCGGCGGACGTGCCCAGCCTGTTCGACGCCGGGTTCCTGGAAGGGAAGGCGCATCCCCTCGGCCACGGGCCGACCGAAGAAATCCCCGCCTACAAGCGCCAGACGCGCCTGACTTTCGCCCGCTGCGGTGTGATCGATCCGCTGTCGATCGCGGATTACAAGGCCCACGGTGGTTTCGCCGGGCTCGCGGCTGCGCTCAGGCGCGGCCCGGCGGAGATCGTCGCCGAAGTGATGGAATCCGGCCTGCGCGGCCGCGGCGGCGCCGGATTTCCGGCCGGAATCAAGTGGAAAACCGTGTCGGAGACGGCCGCCGAGCAGAAATACCTGTGCTGCAATGCCGACGAAGGCGACTCGGGGACCTTCGCCGACCGCATGCTGATGGAGGGCGATCCCAATACGTTGATCGAGGGCATGGTGATCGCCGCGCTGGCGACGGGGGCGACCAAAGGCTTCATTTACCTGCGTTCGGAGTACCCCCACGCCATCGAAACGATGCGTTCGGCAATCGCCGGGGCGGCGAAAGCGGGCTACCTGGGGCCCGATATCGCGGGCTCGGGACGGGCGTTGGAGCTCGAGATTCGGGTCGGTGCCGGGTCGTATATCTGCGGTGAGGAGACCTCGATGCTGGAAAGCTTGGAGGGGAAACGCGGCATGGTCCGCGCCAAACCCCCGATTCCGGCACTCAAGGGGTTGTTTGGTCGGCCCACATTGGTCAACAACGTGCTCACTTTTGCCGCGGTGCCGTGGATCCTCGCCCACGGTGGTGCGGCCTACAAGGCCCTTGGAATCGGCCGTTCGTCCGGCACCCAGCCGTTCCAACTGGGCGGTAACGTCGCCCGCGGCGGCCTGTTCGAGCTGCCGTTCGGCGTCACCCTGGGGACCTTGGTCGAGGACATCGGCGGCGGCACCCGCTCGGGCCGTCCCGTCCGCGCGGTCCAGGTCGGCGGGCCGCTCGGCGCCTACCTGCCGGTGAGCCGCTTCGATCTCCCGCTGGATTACGAGGCCTTTGCCGCCGCCGGGGCCATGGTCGGCCACGGCGGGGTGGTGGTCTTCGACGATACCGTGGACATGGCCGTCCAGGCCCGTTTCGCCATGGAGTTCTGCGCCATCGAGAGCTGCGGGAAATGCACCCCCTGCCGCATCGGCTCGACCCGCGGGGCGGAGGTCATCGAGCGTATCCGCCGGGGTGAGGGGGCCGAAAAAAACCTAAGGATTCTCAACGATCTTTGTGAAATAATGCGGGATGGATCGCTTTGCGCGCTTGGCGGCCTGACGCCGATGCCGGTCAAGAGCGCGCTCGATCATTTCCCCGAGGATTTCGCGCCGGCGGCGCGGCGGACGGGATCCTGAGGGGGGTCTCGGAGAGTTGTCGAGTTGCGGAAGCTGAAGGACGTTCGTTCATGTCGCTGATCCAGGAACCCGATTTCGGTACCCCAGCGCGGTTGTCGGATAAGACCGTCACGTTGGAGATCGACGGCCAGGCCGTCACGGTCCCGGCCGGGACCTCGGTCATGCACGCGGCGGCGATGCTCGGCACGCAGATCCCGAAGCTCTGCGCCACCGACTCGCTCGAGCCCTTCGGCTCCTGCCGCCTGTGCCTGGTCGAGATCGAGGGCGCCAAGGGCACGCCCGCCTCCTGCACCACGCCGGTGGCCGACGGCATGAAGGTGCGGACCCAGACCGAGCGCCTCGCGCGCCTGCGCCGGGGCGTGATGGAGCTCTACATCTCCGATCACCCGCTCGACTGCCTGACCTGTTCGGCCAACGGCGACTGCGAGCTGCAGGACATGGCCGGCGCGGTGGGGCTGCGCGAGGTGCGCTACGGCTACGACGGCGCTAACCACTTGACCGGCGACAAGGACGAGTCCAACCCCTATTTCACCTTCGATCCCACCAAATGCATCGTCTGTTCGCGCTGCGTCCGCGCCTGCGAGGAAGTGCAGGGCACCTTCGCGCTGACCATCGACGGGCGCGGGTTCGAATCGAAGGTCGCGGCCAGCGCCGACGACGACTTCCTCGACTCCGAATGCGTGTCCTGCGGCGCCTGCGTCCAGGCCTGCCCGACGGCGACGCTGATGGAAAAGTCGGTCGTCGATCACGGCCAGCCGGAGCACTCGGTGCTCACCACCTGCGCCTATTGCGGCGTGGGCTGCTCGTTCAAGGCCGAAATGAAG
>WHSO01000097.1 GCA_009380075.1 Alphaproteobacteria bacterium
GCAATCTTGTCACGAATGCGCTCCGCCGTGACCTCGCGCTCGAACTGGGCGAAGGAGAGCAGGACGTTGAGGGTGAGGCGCCCCATAGAGGTCGTGGTGCTGAACTGCTGGGTGATGGAGACGAACGACGCGTCGTTGGCTTCCAACACCTCGATGATCTTAGCGAAGTCGGCGAGCGACCGCGTCAGCCGATCGACCTTGTAAACGACCACCACCTTGATCTGTCCCGCTGCTACGTCTGCAAGCAAGCGTTGGAGCGCGGGCCGATCCAGAGTCCCTCCCGACTGGGCGCCGTCGTCATAGCGGGTTTCGATCTCGATCCACCCCTCGCCGGCCTGGCTCCGGATATAGGCCGAGCAGGCTGCCCGTTGCGCATCAAGGGAGTTGAAGGCCTGGTCGAGACCCTCGTCGGTCGACTTGCGCGTATAGATGGCGCAGGGAACGGATCGTCGGCTCATGGACCGATCCCGAAGAACCTGGGGCCGGACCAATGCGCCCCGGTGATGGCACACGCCACCGCCGAGAGCGAACGGTAGCGCGTGCCGTTCCAGATATACCCACCCTCTACGACTTCCACCGTGTGAGTCTTGCCGTTCCATTCACGGACGAGTCGGGCGCCCGGCTTCAGCGTTCGCGTGGCTGGCACCTCAGCGATTGGCTTTCCGCCAATCAATCGGGCAAGTCGGCGCGACAGGGCGGCACTGGGGCCACCCTGTTGCTTGGCCTGGTGGGCATAGGTGAGGGTGCCCACCATCAGGCGCCGGCTGATCCCCTTGGGCGGCGGTACGCCATAGAGAACCTGCCACCGCGCAACCAACTCGGTGCGCGGGAGTTCCGCCAGCATTGCGACGTCCATGCTGACCTCGTTCACGCTGCAGCTACTCGATACCGGGTAACACCATCCTGCTTCTCGCGGAGGATCGGGATGTCCCGCTTGCGGAGCCCTGTGAGGGCAGCCCGTACGCTGTGGGGCTGCCAGCCGGTGGCCCTTTCCAACTCAGCGAGCTGAGCCCCATCAGGCCGCCCCAACAACTCCAGAATCGTTTGAAGCTTACTGCCTGGGCGCTTCGCTCGCCTTTCACCAGGTAGGGATTGGCGGTGGGATTTCGGTTGAACGGCGCGTTGTGGGCGTGATTTTCCCTTCGTCCCAACCGCCGTCGGATCGCCCTCGAGGGCGACCATACCGGCCTCGGCAATCACGAGCATGAAGCGCTGCCCAGCATCATCCTGGCGCCAGGCTTCGGCGCGCGGTGTCGCAGGCCGCTCCTCGATGAGCCCCTTCGCCACCAAATTCTTCAGGAGGCTGGATGCTGTTCCCTTGTTGACCTTGAGCGACTTTGGCAGGGGCAACACGGCCCTGCTGTCGCGCCCGGCGGCGGCATTGAGGATGACAAGCTGGGTGTCGGTGAGCTTCCGCATAAGGACCTCCTTTTTGGGCACCGCGGATTGCGGCGCTTGCACTACCCGAAGGCCCGCCGGCGATGCAGCCGGTCGAGCCCGAGGCGGAGGTCCTGAGGGGCCGCCCCGACAGCATGCACGCTCTTGTGGGGCGGGAAGTCCAGAGGTGTTAGCGACAAGACATAGGGATCCATACGGCCGCAGGTGCGATCCCCCAGAGTGGTGCCGCGAGTTTCGCTAGTCCCTTTGCGAGCCGGAAGTTCCGGGCGCATCTCCGCACGCGCAGATGTCAAAGGTGGATACCGGCTGACGATTCCGGGCGCGCCGCTGCTGCGTTGCCGCGCCGTGTAGGTCCGCAAGCGAATTTAGGGAAAATATTTGTATTGTCTCACGACACATGCTAAGTGTGTAGCGTGTAGCGATACAGTATGCACTTCTGAAAGAACACCTTAACCATGGCAACCCTTTCCAGTAGCCCTCGCCATCCCGGCACTTTTGTCCGCGAAACCGTCATCCCGGCCGGCATGTCCGTGAAAGATGCCGCCAAGCGGCTCGGCGTCGGCAGGCCGGCCCTATCGAACTTCCTTAACGGGAAATCCGCCCTGTCCCCCGAAATGGCGGTCAGGCTGGAGAAGGCTTTCGGCGCCGACCGGAAGCGGCTGCTGGATATGCAGGCCGCGTACGACCGGCACGAGCGGCACTCCGGTGAAAAGGAGATCGCGGTTCGCGCTTTTGTCCCGAATTTCCTGACCATCCGGGCAAGGCAGATCGAGGACTGGGCTGAAAGCCAGATCGACGCCCGCACCCACCTTCCCGTTTTTCTGCGGAAGCTGGTGCACTCGACCGGCAACGACCTCCGTCAGGTCGACTTCCCCGGCTACGATAACGCTCAGCGCAAGGGCTCCGATGGCTTCGTCGAAGCGGGCGCCGCCACACCCTGGGTTCCCGAGGGGAATTCCTACTGGGAATTCGGCACCGACCAGAAGCCGGGTGCCAAAGCGGAGAGCGACTACGCCGCGCGGCTGACCTCGATTGATCCGGCGGAGCGGGCAAACAACACCTTCGTCTTCGTGACACCTCGCAACTGGCCCGGCAAGACCGCCTGGGAAAAACGGAAGAACGAGGCCGGTGACTGGAAGGCCGTCAGGGCCTTCGATGCGAGCGATCTCGAGCAATGGCTGGAGCAGTCGGTGCCGGCGCAAATCTGGCTTGCCGAACAACTCACCCTTCCGGTCAGCGGTTATCAAACGCTGGAGCAGGCATGGCGCCGCTGGGCGAACGCCAGCAAGCCCCATCTGACGCCCGAAATGTTCGCACCCTCCATCGCCGCGTACCGGGACGCGTTCAAGGTATGGCTCAACAAGCCGAGCGATAGGCCCTTCGTAATCGCGGCCGACTCGCGGGACGAGGCACTCGCCTTTCTCGCCTGCCTGTTTGAGGACGAAGAACTCCGCCAATTCAAAGATCTCGCCGCGGTCTTCACATCACCGGCGACGCTCAGGACGCTCATTGCGTCCTCCGTGCCTTTCATCCCGATCGTCCATTCCGAAGACGCTGAGCGCGAACTCGTCGACGCCCATGGCCGGCTCCATTGCATCGTTTTCCGTCCCCGCAATGCGGTCGATATGGAAGCTGACATAGCGCTCGACCTACTGGACTATGACTCCTTTCAGAAAACGCTCACGGCCATGGGAATCGAGGAAGGCGACGTCGACAGGCTTGCACGGGAGTCGGGCCGTTCCCCGACGATCCTGCGCCGCCGCCTGTCGCAGAATGCCGCGATCAGGACGCCGGCATGGGCCGGCGATGATCACACGGCAAAGATTCTTGTGCCTATGGCCCTGATCGGCGCCTGGCACGCCGAGGCGGAGGCGGATCGCGAGATCGTCTCTTATGTAGCGGATCGAAAATACGAGACGATCGAAGACGACATCGCGCGCCTGCTTCGGTGCGATGATAGCCCGGTGTGGTCTGCCGGACGCTACCGCGGTGTCGCCTCGAAGATCGATGCCTTGTTTGCGATTGCGAGAATGGTCACGCCGGCAGACCTCGACCGGTTCTTCGATGCCGCCGAATACGTCCTTTCTGAGTCTGACCCGGCGCTCCAACTGCCGGAAGAGAACAGGTGGGCTGCGGCCTTGTACGGCAAGAAACGCGACCACTCCGGCGCCTTGCGCAACGGTGTCTGCGAGACACTCGTCATCCTGTCGATCCACGGCAACAACCTATTCCAGAGCCGCCTCGGCATCGATGTCGAAGCCCGAGTTGCAGTTCTGATCCGCAAACTCCTAATGCCATTGACGCTTGAAAAGTTGCTCTCCCAGGACCACGACCTACCGCACTATGCAGAAGCCGCGCCGGATGAATTCCTGAAGATCGTAGAGGAGGACCTGCGGGGCAACGATCCCGTCGTATTCGGCCTTCTAAAGCCGGTCGACAGAGGGTCGTTCTGGGCGTCGCCATCGCGGACGGGCCTTCTATGGGCGCTGGAGTGCCTTGCCTGGAAACCGCAAAACCTCCCGCGCGTAACGTTGATCCTCGCCCAACTCGCACGGCCAAAAATCGACGATAATTGGGCGAATAAACCCGACGCGAGCCTTCAGGCGATCTTTAGGTCATGGATGCCGCAGACGGCGGCCTCAGTGGAGCAGAGGGTGAAGGCGCTGGAGATACTCACCAGGCATTTCCCGGATGTTGCCTGGGAAATCTGCATTGAGCAGATCAAGCCAGGTTCCCGGATTGGGGAGTACAGCTACAGGCCTCGCTGGCGCAGCGATGCCTCTGGGGCCGGCCAGGTCGTCACGCGCAAGGAAATGTACGACTTCGAACGAAAGGCTCTGGACTTCTTGCTCGCTTGGCCGTGCCACGATGAAAAGACCCTTGGCAATCTCGTGGAGTCTCTCCAGCGCATGCCCGAGGAAGACCAGGCCAAGGTCTGGCACCTTGTTGATGAATGGTCGCGGAAATCCAGCGAAGCCGCCAAGGCCGCGCTGCGCGAGCGCATCCGGCGTTTCGCCTTCACCAGGCGCGGCCGGAAGCTTAGGGAAGTGACCCGGGACAGTGCCCGCGAAGCTTATGACAACCTCCGGCCCCGCGATCCGGTCATCCTGCACGGCTGGCTATTCGCTGACCAGTGGGTACAGGAGTCGGATGACGAGCTCGAAGAGGAGGATTTCGATTATCTGAAGCGGGAGGAGCGGATCGACAGGTTGCGCCGCGAAGCGATCATTCAGATATGGACCGAGCGCGGTTTCGAGGGTGTTAGGGACTTGCTTACCGGCAGCGGCGCCGCCAGCACCGTCGGCCGCTACGCGGCGTCATGCGTTACCGGCGTTAAGTTGCAGGTCGATTTCATCCAGCGTTGCCTTTCCCTTGACGGAGACCTCCGAAGCAAAGCCGAGTGGTGCCTGCAGGGCTTCCTTTTGACAATCGGGGACGATTCGCGCGATGGGGTGTTGCAGGGTGCCGCCGAAGAACTGGCTGCGGAAGAGGTTAAGCGGCTATTTGTATGTGCGCCGTTCCAGGCATCCACCTGGCGTCTTCTGGACAGTTATGGCGAGGATATCCGCGGCGGGTACTGGAAGGACGTGTTCCCGTCCTGGGGCCGGCACACGCCCGCCGAGCTGACCGAATTGATCGACCGCCTTCTGAAGTCCCGGAGACCGCGCGCGGCTTTCCACGCCGTCCACATGGATTTCAATGATATCGAGACGTCCCGCCTCAAGCGGCTGCTACGCGATGTTGCCATGGTCAATGTCGAACCGGCAGGCCATTTTAAGCTCGAGCGCTACTACATTTCCGAGGGACTGGATTCGCTAGATGGCCGCGCGGGCGTCACCCGTGATGAAATGGCCCAGCTCGAGTTCCTCTTCATTGACGCCTTGGACGATAGCAAGCACGGGATCCCGAATCTCGAAAACCAGATCGCGGAATCGCCAGAGGTGTTCGTCCAGGCGGTGGCGCTCGCGTACAAGCGGAGTGACGAAGGGCAAGATCCGCCGGAATGGAGGATCGAGAATCCCGAGCAGCGGGCGGCAGTCGCGTTGGCAGCCCATCGTCTGCTCGACCAGGTAAAGAAGATTCCGGGCACGGACGAAAACGGAAAGATCGACGCCGTGGCGCTCTCCGCTTGGTTCGCTGACGTTCGGCGCCAATGTCGTGAATACGCTCGCGCCGATATTGGTGATCACTGCCTCGGTCAACTGCTTGCCAAGGCGCCCGAGGGCGAGTCCGGCATATGGCCTTGCGAAGCGGTCTGCGAGGCAATGGAAGGGATAGCATCCCTGGAAATCGGCAGTGGGTTCTCTATTGGCGTTCGTAACTCTCGTGGCATTTACTTGCGGGGCGAAGGGGGCCAACAGGAGCGTGAGCTCGCCGCTAAATACCGCGCTTGGGCGGAGCGCTTGCACTTTGAGTACCCCTACGTTGGGGGAATCCTCGAGGGCATTGCTGCGTCCTACGAACGTGAAGCCGGGTGGCAGGACTCTGAATCGAAGATTAATAAGAGGCTCCGCCACTGAGAGCCGGCCTCGTCACCACACGAAAGGAATTCCCGCCCGTCCAAGGTCATGGGCCGTGTGGCTTGAGCGTTGGATGCACGCCGCAAGCGCGCAGAGGCACAAGCGGAATTCCCTGCAATGAAAAGCCAGGGGCCGAATGCGCTACAGTCGAACATAGGCGCTTTCCATTGCCGGTATAGGTACGACAATCGGGTACGAGCGCCAATTTGATGGAGAGTCACATGCAGGTGTTCAAGCTCATCCCTGCCGAACTCGACGCCAATGATTGGCGGAGTAGTACTTGGCAGAGCGCTGTGGTCGTTCGCGCTCCTTCGGAAAAGGCGGCGCGATGGGCCGCTTCCATGGCATTTCGGATCGCCACTCCTAGCTTGCCCGGGGTGCCAGTACCCGGCAATCCATGGCGCCAAGAAGAATTGGTGAAGGTCAGCACGTTAAGCCCTGCCGAGATCGCCGAGGCGGGTTGGTTTGCAGAAGGCCCGGTGGAGATACTCGAACCGCCCAACCACAACGAAGCTCTTCTTGATGTCAACTGGGACAGGATTTAGTTGCTGTCCCGACGGCAGGAAATCTGACGGTGCCCAGGATGGGCCACGCTGGCAAGGCGCGTTCTGGCAGTGCCGCAAGTTAATCGAATCCAGTTCTGGCGACCTTAAAAAAGTCTTGCTGCAATCCGATTTCTCGGGTCTGCCGGGGCTGGTGAAGAACCGGGCACAAATCATTAGCCGTGTCATGGAGATTGCCGAGAAGAACAACGATACGATCTTCTACGCCCCATGAAGGAATTGAGCTACCAGACCGTCCGTTCGCCGCGACGCAAAACAGTTACAATTACCGTTGAGCGGGACCGCACGGTGATCGTTCGGGCGCCGCAGGACACCACCGATGAAGAAGTGCAGCGGCTGGTGGTTGGCAAGCGGCAGTGGATTATTGAGAAGCTGCGCCATCCGCAAAAGTACCGGAATCGGCTGCATCCGCCCGGCAAAGAAGTGGTGAATGGTGAGGCGGCCCTATATCTTGGCTGCGAGTACCGCATCGAGTTGGTTGAAACTTCCAGCGGTGAGGTTGAGTTCGCGCAGGGCTTCAAGGTGCCGCGCGCGCATCAGGCCAAGCGGCGCCGAGTCCTCAAGGATTGGTACATGGCCCGCGCCAAGGAAATCATACTTCCACGGGCACAACAGCGCGGTCATGAGTTAGGCGCGCGCTTCAAGGCCGCCAAGATTGTTGAAAACTGGTACCGCTGGGGGTCCTGCACGGTGCGGGACAACGTCAACTTTAACTGGCGACTCATCAAAGCGCCGATGTTCGTCATAGACTATGTGATCGTGCACGAGCTGGCGCATTTTCTGGAGGCCAACCACACCGCACGCTTCTGGAGCATTATGCGTGCCCACGTTCCTGCCATGGACAAGGCCAAGGACTGGCTCAAGGAACATGGGCAGGTGCTGGAAGAAGAGGTGTAGAACAGGGCTTCTAGAGTTCAGTTCGTTTCAAAAAAGTGATCCCACCATGGAGAAACGGTAACCGAATCGAACCATATGCCAAAACTTACGAAAGATGAGATCAAGGAACGCATTGCAGACGCGTCCATATTTGCAATCGCAATAGATACGGCCGTAGTGGACGGCCTGCCGGGTCAATTGGATAACGCGATTCTAAAGACGTTAGTTCAGTTCCATGCTCGCGGTATCCGCATCCTATTTTCCGAAATCGTCGCAGAGGAAATTAAACGACATGTGGCCCTAGCAGCTAAAGAAAGTCAGCATGCGCTCAACAGAGCAATGCGTCAGCAGAGAGCCCGTTGGAAAATCTCCATTCCCAATGAAATTCGTGAAGCTCTGGCGCTTGAGGGAGACGCCAACGAATTAGCAACTGCTCAATTCGAATCTTTTATCCGGGCTGTCCATGGTGAGCTCGTGCCTGCAACTGAGATGGCCGAGCTGCCTTCTGAGGTGCTGCGACGGTATTTTGCGGAGACCCCACCGTTCGGGCGCAGCGGTAAGAGGAAACATGAGTTCCCAGATGCTTTTGCTCTTCTAACGCTCGAGGCATTGGCTAGGGACGAAGACAAGCTATTATTGTGTGTTTCTCCGGACAAGGGATGGCAGGATTTCAGCGCAGACTCAGCGTGCATAGTCTGTGTTGATCACCTTGAGGATGTGCTCTCCTACTTCAACGAGGTGCATCAAGCTATTGCGGAGGAGATTGTCGCTGCTTGGCGCGCTGGCGCTGGCGAGGAATTCATTGGAGAAATCAGTCGCGCCTTCGAATACAGACTCGACGACTTAGACTTTCATCCAACGGGTAATGCTGATGTTGATTTCGAAAGCGAACCAATCGAAGCCGTGCTTCAGTATGTAGATCCGCAAGAAATTGGCGAGCCTACGGCGATTGCTGCTGACGCCGACACGATCACTTTTATAGTGCCAGTCGAAGCGTTAATTTCGTTCACAGCTCAGTTCAATTTCTACGTCGTCGATGGCATCGACCATGATGAGGTACCGCTGGGGTCGGAGGAGGCTTCTGTCGAGAAGAGAGTACGCTTCGACCTAACCATTACTGCAGACAGGCCGCTGGAAGGAGAACCGGTCTTTCACGAGGTCGAAGTCGCAAGCCAACCATTCGAAGTGGATTTTGGTTATGTTGAGGCCTTCCCGCGCGATAACCCCGAACACGAAAAATATTAGTGTGAGCTCCCTGGGGCCGGGCAACTCTGTGAAACGGTCGGAGAAGGCATTCCGTAGATAGCTACGGAGGAGTCACTCGAAGAGATGTCAATGAGCCTCGTCGCCCGTTTGTAGCTCGTAAGCCGGTGCTCGGGCACTCCGAGGCAATGGTGAAAATCGCATAACGCGGCCATATGGAAACCTGGTGTGTCAGCCGTGGCAGCGTTGCTGCCACGGCATTAAGATGGTGTTGCGCTCGGCGTGGGGCGGGTAGCTACGCGTTCGCCGAATGTGCCCTCCAGATTGGTAGTGGTGAACTATCGGTCA
>WHSO01000053.1 GCA_009380075.1 Alphaproteobacteria bacterium
CGCCAGGCGGCGCACCAGGGGCCGGGCGAAGGCGGTCAGCGTATCCTGACCGGCGACGATGTTGGAGGTCACCGCCGCCTCGCCCAGGGCGGCGGCAAAGATATTCGCCTGGGTGATCAGGGATTCGGTCTGGTTGTCGATAAGGTTCTGCTGGTAGCGGTCGAGGTACAGGAGGCCCATCGCCAACAGGACCACCGCCACCATGTTGACCGCCAGCACCCGCGCCGTGAGCGACCGCAGGCGCAGCCGGGCGAACACCGGCTCGAGCCGGCCCGCCCGGCCGGGCGTCGTGTCACCGGCCGCCGGCGTCCGAACGGGCGCGGCGGGAACGGCCCGGCCCTTGGCGGCCGTCCGCCCCTCCTTGCGTCCCTTGGGGCGGGCGCGGCGCGGGCGGGGGCGCGGCAGGCCGCGAGTATCCGCGCCCGGGTGGTCGGCGACGGGCGGCTCACTGGCCATGGGGCGATCCGCGGCCCGCGGTCGAACGCTCACGCGTCGCGATAGCGGTAACCAAGGCCATAGAGGGTTTCGATCTGTGCGAAGTCGTCGTCGACGCGCTTGAACTTGCGCCGCAGCCTCTTGATGTGGCTGTCTACCGTCCGGTCCTCGACGTAGATGTGTTCGCCATAAGCCGCGTCCATCAGTTGGTCGCGCGTCTTGACGTGGCCCGGACGCTGGGCCAGGGCCTCGAGGATGAGGAACTCGGTCACCGTGAGCTGCACCGGATTGCCCTTCCAGGTGCACAGATGGCGCGACGGGTCCAGCACCAGGTCGCCGCGTACGATGGCGCCCTGCTGCGGTTCCGGTTCGCCGGTCTTGCCCACCGGCACCGGGCCGAGCTCGACGCGGCGCAGCAGGGCCCGAATCCGTTCGAGCAGGAGACGCTGGGAAAATGGCTTGCGGATGTAGTCATCCGCACCCATGCGCAGGCCGAGCATTTCATCCACCTCGTCATCCTTCGATGTCAGGAAGATCACCGGCATCTGGGACGAGCGGCGGATCCGGCTGAGGAGCTCCATCCCGTCCATCCGCGGCATCTTGATGTCGAGGATGGCGAGATCGGCGGGGTTGCTGGCCAGGCCCTGCAAGGCCTTGGCGCCGTCGGTGTAGGTGTCGACCTTGAAACCTTCGGCTTCCAGCGAGATTGAAACGGAGCTCAGGATGTTCTGATCATCGTCGACGAGGGCGATGGTGCTGGGCATGGATCGTTCTCCTTGCGCCTTGCTATCGGACGCCGCCGCGGCGGCGCATTCTGGCACAATCGCGCCACGGGAACCAAAAAAGAAACGGGAATCGGGCTATTTCACGGCCCAATCATGGCGGATTCGGGAATTCCGAGGCGACGGGCCCGTTGCGCCGGCGAACCCGCGCGCCGGAACCTTCGGCAGCATCCTGTCGTTGTCAGCCGGCGCCGTGCTGCCGACCGGGTTCGACGCCGAAACAGCCGTTTATGATGCGTTCTGCCAGCGCGGCAGGCCTATCTTATATATCCTCTTGATTGTATTTACTTTTTATGGCTTTAACAGGGATCCCTGTCGTGATGGGGCGCGGACAACGAAAAATCACGGGATTCATCATATCTGGGGGTGGCGCCAGGCAACCCTAATCCGTATATCTTATTCTTTTACAAGGGCCTTGGACGGCGCCGAGAGCGAAGGTTATCTACGGGAGAGATCAGTGGAACAGCGCGGACCCATCAGAAGCAACTACGGTCTGGACCAGCACGGCATCAGCGGCGCGCGGTCGGTGTCGTGGAACCTGGAGGCACCGACGCTCTACGAAGAAGCCGTCCGCCGCAACGAAGGCCTGATCGCACCGGGTGGCGCCTTCGTCGTCGAGACCGGCGAGTACACCGGCCGCTCGCCCAAGGACAAGTTCATCGTCGAGGAACCATCGAGCAAGGGCGACATCTGGTGGGGTTCGGTCAACCAGGGGATTTCCGAAGCCAGCTTCAAGAAGATCCGGGACAAGATCGTCGCCTATTACCGTGACCGCGACCTGTTCGTTCAGGATGTCTACGCCGGCGCCGACAAGGGCTACCGCATCGGCGCGCGCGTGGTGACCGAGACCGCATGGCATTCGCTGTTCACCCGCAACATGTTCCTGCAGCCCAGGGACGGCGAAGCGGTCGGCTTCAAGCCCGATTTCACCATCCTTCACGCGCCGGGCCTCAACGTCGACCCGAAGGTCGACGGCACCAATTCCGACATCTGCATCATCGTGAATTTCGGTGCCCGCGAGGTGCTGATCACCGGCACCTGGTATGCCGGCGAAATCAAGAAATCGGTGTTTTCGATCCTCAACTACCTGCTGCCAGCCCAGGGCGTGATGCCGATGCACTGTTCCGCCAACGTCGGCGACAACGGCGAGGCGGCAATCTTCTTCGGCCTGTCCGGCACCGGCAAGACGACGCTTTCGGCGGACGGCAGCCGCACCTTGGTCGGCGACGACGAGCATGGCTGGTCGCCCAACGGCGTCTTCAACTTCGAAGGCGGTTGCTACGCCAAGGCGATCAGGCTGTCGGCCGAGGCCGAGCCCGAAATCTACGCCACCACCCATCGGTTCGGCACGGTGCTGGAAAACGTGGTGATCGATCCGGTCACCCGCGCACTGGACTTCGATTCGGAAGCGCTGACCGAAAACACGCGCGTATCCTATCCGATCGATTTCATCCCCAATATCTCGGAAACCCTGACCTCCTCCCATCCGCGGCACATCGTCATGTTGACGGCGGATGCCTTCGGCGTGCTGCCGCCGATCAGCAAGATGACGGCGGATCAGGCCATGTACCACTTCCTCTCCGGCTACACGGCGCGCGTCGCCGGTACCGAACGCGGCGTGACCGAGCCGGAGGCGACGTTTTCGACCTGCTTCGGCGCGCCGTTCATGCCGCGCCATCCGACCGTCTATGCCAAGCTGCTGGGGCGCCTGATCGCCAAGCACAAGACCAGCTGCTGGCTCGTCAACACCGGCTGGACGGGGGGCAAGTACGGGGTCGGCACCCGCATGAAGATCGGCCACACCCGGGCCATGCTGCGCGCGGCCTTGGAGGGACGGCTCGACTCCGTACCCTATGTTCCCGACCCGAACTTCGGCCTGATGATGCCGAAGTCCTGTCCCGACGTGCCCGAATCGGTCCTCAACCCCAAGAACACCTGGGCCGACAAGTCGGCCTATGACGCGACGGCGAAGGACGTTGCGAGGATGTTCGAAGAAAACTTCAAGGAATACGAATCCCAGGTCGAGGACAGCGTCAACAAAGCCGCCATCCGCGCCGCCGCCTGAAGGCGGCGTACGCGGCAAAAGCGCCGGATCGCGCCCGATCCGGCGCTTTTTCTCCATGAATTTCCGAAATTTCGGTGCCTCGCGCGGCGCATAAATATTAATAAATAATTAATGTAAACCACCTACCAATCGTCGCCTGTTCCCTGTCAATCGATCATGTAGGGACCATGGCGGCAAAGACCCATAGAGCGACCAGGACAACTGCGGCACGGCGGATGCCGGCGATCGCGGCCGCCGAACGCGTGGACGAGGGCGCGGCCCGGTCCATCGCCCCGTTGCGTGCCGAAGACGTTCTGGGCGCGCTGATGCAGGGCGTCGCCGTCTTCGATGTCGATGACCGGCTCGCCTACCACAACGACCGGTTCATTGAGCTCCTGGAATACCCCGACGGTTTCATCCGCGTCGGCATACCCTATACGGAGATCGTGGCGTTCAACCGCGACCGCGGGGTCAAGGATCACAATCGTCCGGACGTTCTCCTCAAAGGGGTTGCCAATCGAATCATGCGCCGGGAGGGACCGTTCCGGCTGGAGCTCGAGTTGCCGGACGGGCACGTCCTTGCGCTGCGCCATGCGCCGCTTCCCGAAGGCGGATTCGTCAATACCTATACCCGCATCACCAGCCGCAGCCAGGCGGAGGACAGCGCGCGCCGGTCCCTGGAACTGCTGCAGCAGGTCCTCGCCAACATGGCCGACGGCGTGCGGGTCTTCGACAAAGACCTCAAGCTCGTCGCCTACAACGAACGATCGTTCGAGATGGTGGGGATACCGAAGGAGCTGCGGCGGATCGGCATCTCCTACCAGGAACTGGCGGAGTTCTCGCGCCGGCGCGGCGACTACGACGAGGAAGGGACCTCCGACGACGAATCCGTGGCCGAGCGCATCCGCCGTGCCCAGGAAGGAAGGGAGCGCGGGTCCGAGCAGCATATGCCCGACGGGCGGGTTATCCTCAAGCGACGCAACCCGATGCCCGATGGCGGCTTCGTCAGCACCTACGTCGACATCACCGAACGCAAGCGTACCGAGGCAATGCTGGTCGAGGCGAAGGAGCATGCCGAACTGGCCAGCCGGTCCAAATCGGAGTTCCTGGCCAACATGAGCCACGAGCTGCGTACTCCTCTCAATGCCATCATCGGTTTCTCCGAGCTGATTTGCGGCGAGGTGAAGGGCCCCGTGGGCATGCCCTGCTACAAGGATTACGCCACGGACATCCGCGATTCGGGTGCGCACCTTCTCAATATCATCAACGACCTTCTCGACCTGTCGAAGATCGAGGCCGGCAAGACCGATTTGCACGAGGAATCCGTGGACATCGCGCGAACGTTCAATTCCTGCATTACCCTGGTGACGGAACGCGCCAGTTCCGGTGGAATCACGCTGTCCGTGGGCCAGATTCCCGACGGGACGCGGCTCCGCGCCGATGCCCGCATGATCAAGCAGATCCTGATCAATCTGCTGTCCAACGCGATCAAGTTCACCCCGCAGGGCGGGCGGGTGACTCTCGACGCCCGGCGGGAGCGGGACGGCCAGATAGCGCTGTCCGTGACCGATACCGGCATCGGTATCGCCGAAGACGACATCGCCCGCGCGCTCGCGCCCTTCTCCCAGGTCGATAATGCCCTCAACCGGCAGTTCGAGGGCACCGGCCTCGGCCTGGCGCTGACCAAGTCCCTGGCCGAGCTCCACGGCGGCACACTCACCATCGAAAGCGGGCCTGGTACCGGCACCACGGTAACCGTGCACCTTCCCGCACACCGCGCCATCGAACGCGCCGCCTGAGCCCCCGGCTGACGGGACTCTTCGTTAGTGGATGTCGGCCCAGCTCACGCCGATGCCGGTCTCGACCTCGAGCGGCACGCTGAGTTCGCGCGCCGGCCGGCACGCCCCGACCATGACCTCGCGCACCGCTTCGGCGACATCGGCCGCCTCGGCCGCCGGGGCCTCGAAGATCAGTTCGTCATGCACCTGCAGCAGCATCCGCGCCTTGAACCTGCGCGCCGCCAGCATGGGCGGAATGCGGATCATCGCGCGCTTGATGATGTCGGCGGCGGCGCCCTGGAGCGGCGCGTTGATGGCGGCACGTTCGGAAAACGACCGCATCGGCCCCTTGGCCTGGATTCCCGGCGTATGCACCTTGCGCCCGAAGATCGTGGTGACGAACCCGTGCTTGCGGGCGAAGTCCTTGGTTGATTCCATGTAGTCGCGGATGCCCGGGTAGCGCTTGAAGTAGGTCTTGATATACTCCGCCGCCTCGCCCTGGGGGATGGCCAGCTGGCGCGCCAAGCCGAAGGCGGAAATGCCGTAGATGATGCCGAAATTGATCGCCTTGGCGGAACGGCGCACCATCGGGTCCATGCCGTCGACGGGCACGCCGAACATTTCCGACGCGGTCAGCGCATGGATATCGGCACCCTTCCGGAAGGCCTCCTTGAGCGGCTTGATATCGGCGACATGGGCCAGCAGGCGCAGCTCGATCTGCGAGTAATCCGCCGAGATCAGCTTCATGCCCTTGTCGGCGATGAAGGCGGCGCGGATCTTGCGGCCCTCGTCGGTACGCACGGGGATGTTCTGCAGATTGGGGTCGGTCGACGACAGCCGCCCGGTCGAGGCCACGGCCATGGCATAGGACGTGTGCACGCGGCCGGTGTCGGGATTGATCTGGCGCGGCAGCGCATCGGTATAGGTTGACCGGAGCTTCTCGATCTGGCGCCAGTCGAGAACCCGCGCCGGCAGGTCGTGGCCCTGGGCGGCGAGATTCTCGAGCACGTCGGCGCCGGTGGCATAGGCACCGGCCTTGCCTTTCCTGCCACCCGCCAGCCCCATGTCCTCGAACAGGATTTCGCCGAGCTGCTTGGGGCTGCCGACGTTGAACGGGCGCCCGGCGAGTTTCTGGATCTCGGTTTCGAGCCGCGCGGCACGTTGGGCGAAATCCTTCGACAACGTTTGCAGCACCCTGGGATCGACCTTGACGCCGGCGCGCTCCATGTCGACCAGTACGGGAATCAGTGGCCGCTCGAGGGTCTCGTACACCGTCGCCATGTGCTCGGACGCCAGCCGCGGCTTGAGCAGGCCGTGGAGCCGCAGCGTGACGTCGGCGTCCTCGGCGGCGTAGTCGCGCGCGGCATCGAGGCCGACGTAATCGAAGCTCACCTGGTTGCGCCCCGATCCCGCCACGTCGGCGAACTTGATGTTGGTGTGGTCCAGCATCGTCTCGGCCAGTTCGTCGAGACCATGCCCGTGCAATCCCGCATCGAGCACATAGGACAGCACCATGGTGTCGTCGACGGGCGCGACGCCGACCCCGTAGCGGGCGAACACTTCCTGGTCGTATTTGATGTTGTGGCCGACCTTGAGCACCGACGGATCCCGGAACAGGGGCGCCAGCAGCCGGAGCGCACGATCCCGCCCGATCTGGCCGCGCACCAGAGTCCCCGCGCGCGCCGCGGTGGCCCCCTTGCCGCCCGCGGCAGCATCGCCGAGGTCGAGCGCCCCCTGGCCGCCGCCGCTCGCCTCGCGGTGGGCGAGCGGGATGTAGCAGGCACGCCCGGGCGCCAGCGCGAGGGAGACGCCGACCAGATCCGCCCGGATGGCATCGAGGGACGTGGTTTCGGTATCCACCGCGACGACTCCCGCGGCGACCGACGCGTCGATCCAGGCCTTGAGCGCGTCTTCGGACGTCACCAGCTCGTAGCCCGAACGATCGATCCCCTTCGCACCGGCGCCGTCCTTCGCCGTCGCCACCGCCGATGCCGCCGCGGGGCCGTCGGTCCGTGCAGGGTCGCCGCCGCTGCGCCGGGCCGTTTCCGCGATGCGCCCGTCGCCGGCGATCTCGCTCTCGACGCGGGCGACGAGCCGCTTGAATTCCTGGATGCGCAGGAATTCCAGAAGCGGGGCGTGATCGGGCTCGCGCTTGGCAAAACCGGCATAGGGCTCGAGCCCCGGCACATCGCGCCGCAGCGTCACGAGCCGGCGCGACACGCGCGCTTGCTCGGCAAAGGCGAGCAGGTTCTCCCGTCGCTTCGGCTGCTTGATTTCGTCGGCCCGTGCCAGCAACGTGTCGAGATCGCCATAGGCCCTGATCAGCTCCGCCGCCGTCTTGATGCCGATGCCGGGCACGCCGGGCACGTTGTCGGTCGAATCGCCGGCAAGGGACTGCACGTCGATGACCTTGTCAGGAGGTACGCCGAATTTCTTCTCGACCTCGGCGAAGCTGATGCGGTCGTAGGTGATCGGGTCCTGCAGGGCCACCGTGTCGCTGACGAGCTGCATCAGGTCCTTGTCCGACGAGACGATGGTGACCTCGTCGCCCGCCTCCTCGGCCATGCGGGCGTAGGTGGCGATGATGTCGTCGGCCTCGAAGCCCGGCATCTCGATCGCCGGGACGGAGAACGCCCGCGTCGCATCGCGGATGAGGGGGAATTGCGGCACCAGGTCTTCCGGCGGCTCGCCCCGGTTGGCCTTGTATTCGGGATAGATATCGTTGCGGAAGGTCTTGCGCGCCGAATCGAAAATGACGGCGAGGTAGTCCGCCTCGGTATCGTCGAGCAGCTTGACCAGCATGTTGCAGAAGCCGAACACCGCGTTGGTCGGCGTCCCGTCGGAACGGGTCATCTGCATCTTGAGCCCGTAATAGGCGCGGAAGATGAACCCCGACCCGTCGATCAGGAACAGGTGGCGCGGCTTGGCCGCTGCCGCCGCCTTCGCCGGCGGCCGCCTGGAGGACGTCTTGCCGGCGGCCGGCGCCCTCAATGCCCGCCGCCGCCGGCGGCGCCGGCACGCGACGCCAGCACGAAACGGCGCCCGCAATAGGGGCATTCGGTTTCCCCCTGGGCGCCGAGATTGAGATAGACGACGGGGTGGCCCAGCTCCGTACCGCCATCGCAGGCGACAGTGGACGTTTCGACGGTGACGGTTTCGGCGGGCGGCATGGGAGGAACCCCTATCGGCTGGGAGGCGAAAGCGACGCGGGCGGATGTATTGACCGTCCGGCACCCCGGATGATACCGATTGCCCGACCTCTTTCAACCATCCGGAGCCCGCGATGACTGTGGTACCCCTGCCGGCCCGCGACGCCGGCGGCGCCGCGGCCGGGTCCGCGTCCGACACCCGGCCCGGAGCGGGGGTCGCGGAGGAGGACGGCGCCGGGCCGAGCCGCGCGGTCGCCATCCGGGGCCTCACCAAGACCTATGCCGGGACGAAGCAAGAACCGCCCAAGACCGCGCTCAAGGGTATCGATCTCGACGTGCCGCGCGGGGCGTTCTTCGGGTTGCTTGGCCCCAACGGCGCGGGCAAGTCCACCCTGATCAACATCCTCGCCGGGCTGGTGGACAAGACCGCGGGCACGGTACGCGTCTGGAACCACGATATCGACCGGGAGCGGCGTGCGGCGAAGATGGCGATCGGCATCGTCCCGCAGGAATTGAACATCGACCCGTTCTTCACGCCCCGGCAGTTGCTCGACCTTCAGTCGGGCCTCTACGGACTCCGGCGCTCGGAATACCGGACCGCCGAGATCCTCGAGGCGGTCGGCCTCACCGACAAAGCCAACGCCTATGCGCGCACGTTGTCGGGCGGCATGCGCCGGCGCCTCCTGATCGGCAAGGCGTTGCTGCATTCCCCGCCCATCGTCGTCCTCGACGAACCGACCGCCGGGGTCGACGTCGAGTTGCGCAAGAACCTGTGGACCTATATGCGAGCATTGAACGCCGCGGGCACCACGATCCTTCTCACCACCCACTACCTGGAGGAGGCGGAACGCCTGTGCGACACCATCGCCATCATCGACGAGGGCGAGTTGATCGCCTGCGCGCCGACGGTGGACCTGGTCGCGCGCCTCGACACCAAGGACATCGTGGTGACGGTGGAGGACGATCTCGGGGCCGTGCCGGCGGCGCTCGGCCAATTCGACGTGATCCTCGCGGCGCCGCGGCGCCTGGTATTCCGCTGCCGGCGTTCCGTCAACCGGGTGCGCGAGATCGTCGAGGCGATCCACGCCGCGCGCCTCGTGATCGCCGACCTGTCGACCACCGAAGGCCGGCTTGAGGACGTGTTCCTCGCGCTCACCCGGGACCGCCAGAAGGCGGTGACGTGACCGGACGCCGCGCCCGCGCGGGCGTCACCTGGCTTCCTCTCCGCATCCTTCTCATCGTGTTCGCGGTCGCCGCGACGGCCGCTTGCGCCCCCCGGGTGCAGCCCAGCGGTCCCTTCAGCGCCGCCCCCCGCATCGACGGCGACACGTTCGTCGCCCGCGACGGCGTCCGCTTGCCCATGCGCGCCTGGACGCCGGAAGGCCCGCCGCGGGCCGTCGTCACCGCCCTGCACGGCTTCAACGATTACTCCCTTGCCTTCGAACGTCCGGCCGAGGCCTGGGCACGCGAAGGCATCGCCACCTATGCCTACGACCAGCGCGGCTTCGGCGCCGGACCCGAGCCGGGCATCTGGGCCGGCACCGAAGCGATGACCGACGATCTCGCCTCCTTTGCCGGGGTGCTCGCCAAGCGGTACCCCGGCGTGCCGCTTTACCTCGCCGGCGACAGCATGGGCGCCGCGGTGGTGCTGGCGGCCCTCGCCCGGCGCCCCGATCTCCGGCCGGCCGGCGCCCTGCTGATCGCGCCGGCGGTGTGGGGGTGGGACCATCTCGGCCCGTTCAAGAGTACGATGCTGTGGCTGACCGCCCATACCGTCCCCTGGTTCCAAGCCACGGCCGAAGGGCTCGACGTCACGCCGTCGGACAACGAGGAGATGCTCCGGCGGCTCGCCCGCGATCCCTTGATCATCAAGTCGACGCGGATGGATTCGATCTGGGGACTGGTGAACCTGATGGACACCGCCCTGGCCGCCACGGCGAGGGTCGACGTGCCGGTGCTGCTGCTCTACGGCACCAGGGACGAAATCATCCCCGAGGAACCGACACGGTTGGCGATCGCGCGCCTGTTGCGCAATGGCAAGGCGCGGGCGGCGTTTTACGACAGCGGCTATCATATGCTCCTGCGCGACCTCAACGCGGCCGTGCCCATCGCCGACGCGGCAGCCTGGTTCCTCGACCCCCGTGCCCCCTTGCCGTCGGGCGCCGACCGCCGGGCGCCGGGCGCCGCCCGCGCCATGAAGGCGCCGGCGCGGTATCCGCCTCCCGGATTTTTGCCCGATTGGGCGCCTACGCCATCGCGGCGACTTTCCGACCCGCCGGCTTCGACAGCTTGCCCTCCGGCACCATGACCGTGCCCGAGAACAGGAGCCGCGCGGTGCGCAGGATCCCCGCCGCCTTGATCGCCGGTTCCTTACCCGACAGGTCCATGGTCACCGCCACGTCGATGGTGCCGGCGGGATGTTCGATGGTGAAGGTCTTGAGCGGCTCGGGTGTCGGCCCGACCATCCGGTGGCCGATCGAGCCCGGCGTCAGGGTCGCGCAGGCGACGCAGACGGCGCCGGTCACCGCATGGGCCTCGTGGGTCGAATGGGGCGTGAAATAGCGTGACGAAATGGTGCCGCCCTGGCGCGGCGGGGCGAGCAGCACCGGCTTCGGGATGACCTTGTCGGTCACGTCGCCGAAGCCCATCATCAGGCCGGCCTTCCTGCGGATCGGCTCCATCCGCGCGAACAGCGCCTTGTCGGCATCCAGTTCCTTGGCGCTTTCGTAACCGGTCTTCCCCATTGCCTCCGCCATCATCATCATCACCGGCATGGCGGCGTCCGCCAGCGACACCTCGATGCCGTCGATCACGTCGACGACGTTGCCGGTGGGAAACAGCTTGCCGGTCTTGGAGCCGAGGCAATCCATGAAATTGAGCAGGATCGGTGCCGCCGTGCCGGGCACGCCGTCGATGGCGGCGCCGCCTTCATACTCGACGCGGCCGCCCGGCGTCTGGAACACCGCCTCGATCAGGTCGCCGGTGTTGACGGCGCGGATGCGTACCCGGGTCTCGCCGGCGCGGGCCGGAACGATGCCGCGTTCCACCGCGAACGGGCCAACGCCGGCCAGGATATTGCCGCAGGTCGGCGCGGTGTCGACCGTGTCGCGGTCGGGCGTCACCTGGCAGAAGAAGTAATCGACGTCGACGCCCTCCTCCTTCGACGGGCTGACGATGGCGATCTTGCTGGTCAGGAACGTCGCGCCACCGACGCCGTCGATCTGGCGCGGATCGGGGGAGCCCATGGCGGCCAGCAGGATGGCGTCGCGCAGCGCCGGATCGTCGGGCATGTCCTTGCCTTCGAAATAGAGGCCCCGCGAGGTGCCGCCGCGCATCATGACGGCCGGAATTCCGCGCTGCATGTGATATCTCCTTGAGTAGGGCCTGTCCCGGCGGTGCCGCGCCGGAACCGATGCCTCATCTGAAAGGGTACGGCAGATCGACTGCGTCCTGCAACAGCCCGCCCGGGAAGGTGAGCGTCAGGATGTGGCCCATGCCCGCCAGGAAGGCGAGGGCGAAGCCGGTGAGGACGACGATCCGGAGTGGCGTAGCTTGCGCCTTGACGTGGAGAAAGGCAGCGAAGAACAGGGCCATGGCGATGAAGAAGCCGACCAGATAGGTGACGACAAGTAGGCCGGCCAGCCAGGCGACGTAGTGTTCCGCCGAAACGGGCCTGGCGTCGTCGGCATAGGAGAAGTTGGCTTCCGCGTCGTAGGCAGCCACATCGTCCGTCTTGCCACGGACAAGTTGCGATAACACGTAGCCGACGAAAGCGAGCATGACCAACGACGTGGTCATCGGGAAGATCTTGCCAAGGAAATTGTTCTGCTGGCTGTCGTAGAGGCCGAAGACGAAGACCAGTATCATCACCAACGCGAAGATGATCTGCGGGCGAAGCTTTTCCGTCCGTCCAGCGCCGGTGGTGAGATCTCCGGTGCCGTGCGCCTTGGACGCGTAACGGGCGCCGAACCAGACCGAAAGGATCGTGGCAATACCGATGATGATGACGCCCGGCCGCAGGGCCCAGCCGAAGCCTTCATAGAACTGGACCGCCTGGTAGAGATTGGTCTCCACCGGGTCCGCCAGCACGAAGCCGATCAGCAGCGGCGGGCGCGGCCAGCCGAAGCGCTTCATGTAGACGGCGAAGACACCGATCAGGAACAGTGCTGCGATATCACCCCAACTGCGTGTCGCCTGGAACGCGGCGAAGGTGATCACCATGATCATGAACGGCGCAAGGTAGACGTAGCGAATCGTGGTCAGGGCCGCGATGGGGCGCGACAGGACCAGGCAGGCTCCGGCGCCGACGACGTTGGCGATGGCGAGCGACCAGATGATGACATAGGTCTTGTCGAGGTCTTCGCCGACCATGCTGACGCCGGTGTCGATGCCGATCAGCAGCAGGCCGCCGAGAAACACCGCCATCGACCCGGAGCCGGGAATGCCGAACAGGATCGTCGGGATCAGCCCGCCGCCTTCCTTGGCATTGTTGGCGGATTCCGGCGCGATCACGCCGCGGACGTCGCCCTTGCCGAAATTCTCTCGGTCCCGGGTTGTCTGCATCACATGGCCGTAGGCGATCCAATCCACCACCGAACCGCCGAGACCGGGCAGCGCCCCGACCAGGCAGCCAATCCCGGCGCAGCGCGTTGCCAGCCACCTGTTGCGCCACACGTCCTTGACACCCTGGCGCCAGCCGACGCCGAGGCGGGGTGAATCATCGGCGATCGATGTCTGGGTTCTCAGCAAGTCGATGATTTCCGGCACCGCGAAGATGGCGAGGCCGACCACCACCAGAGGCACCCCGTCGATCAAATAGTCGATGCCGAAATTCATGCGGAATTCACCGGTCGCCGGCGCGCCGCCGACGGCGCCGAGCAGGAGACCAAGGCCACAGGCGCCGATGCCCTTGGCCATGCTCTTCCCGGCCAGTACACCGACCATCGACAGGCCGAGGATCGCAAGCATGAACAGTTCCGGCGTGGCGAAGGCAAGGATCACCGGCCGTGCCACCAGGACAAACAGCGTCAGCACGAGGGCGCCGATCAACCCACCGTAGAGCGAGGCCGTGAACGCGGCCGACAGGGCACGCGCGCCCTCGCCCTTCTTCGCCATGGGAAAACCGTCCAGCACCGTCGCCTGGGATGCCGACGAGCCCGGAATGCCCATCAGCACCGACGTGAACGTGTCCGAGGTCGGGATGACCGCAACCAGCCCGATCAGCATGCCGAGCGCGGAAATCGGGTCCATCCCGTAAAGGAAGGGCAGCAGGATGGACATCCCGGCAATACCGCCGAGACCGGGGAAGACGCCGATGGCGAGGCCCAGCGCCACGCCGATGCAGAGGAACATGAAATGTTCGGGCGTGGCGATCAGGCCGAACGCCGTGGTTGCGGCTTCGATCATTGTCTTCCCCCCTTGCCGCGCGCCGGCGACAGGCCCATGCGCCCTGTCCCGCCGAACAGTGGCCGGCGGGCACCCGAATCGGGAAAGGCGGGCGGCCTGCCCACGCGACGTGGAAAAGCCGCCCGCCCGGTCAGGCGATCAGAACTTCACCTGGTAGCGCTTGGTCAGCCAGTCGCGCACCCATTGTTTTGTCTTCGGACTAACGGTGATGGCGACCTTGAGCCCGGCATCGGCCTCCTTGCGCACGACCTGCTTGTAGTCGCCGAGAACCTTCTTCGCCTTGGCGGCGAAACCGGGGGCACTGACCACCTTTTCGGCGGCGGCACGGTAGGCCTCGATGATATCGGCGGATGTGCCCTTGGGCAGGAAGATCATCTTCTGCAGGCCGAACCCGGCGGCGACGAAGGCCTTGTAGGCATCGAAGGCGAGTCCACGTGGCTTCTTGCCGTGCATCATCTCATAGGCTTCGGCCCAGTGCGGCAGGTCCGGGAAGGTCGGGTCACGCACCAGCTCGCCCTTGTCGTTGGTGAGGCCCCATGTCCACAGCGGGATCGCCTTGCCCTCCTTGACCAGGGGCACGACGTTCTTGATGTAGGCCGACGAAGTCTGATAGTCGACATTGACCTCGCCTCGTTCGAAAGCGAGACGGCCCGCGCCGCGCGATTTCATGCCGAACACGGCCTTGGTCGGCACGCCCATCATCTCGAGCGCAAGAAGCGGCACGAGGTCCAGCGCCGTCGGCGACTGGGACGCGTATTTCACCGCCTTGCCCTTGAGCATCTTCATGTCCTGCGGGCCCTTGAGGCCGAGCTTGGGCGTGACGTAGAACACACCGCCGGTGGGCGAGCCCATGATGACGTGCCAGTCCTTGTATTCGAACTGCACCCGCTTGTCGCCGAGGAGGTAGGGAAACTGGGTCGAGCCCGAGGTGCCGAGGATGGTGAGCCCGTCGGGCTTGGCGCGTGCGGCGAACAGGTTGGCGCCCTTGGTCGAGCCGCCGCCGGGAACGTACTTGATGACGACGTTCGGCTTGCCGGGCAGGGCCTGGCCGAGCTGTGGGGCGAGGAACTGCGCCCATGCGGCAGAGCCGCCGCCGGGCCCGAACGGTATGATCCATTCGACGTTCTTGCCGGCGAAATCGGCCGCGCGGGCCGGCGCCGAGGCGAGGCCGGGCACGGCCAGCGCCAGCAGCACGAGTGAGAACAAACGTTTCATCGAAGTGCTCCCTGTGGATGATAGGGCCTGAACCTGAATATGCGGCGCGGGTCAGCCCACGATTCCGTGCCCCTGATCTTGTATTATTGACGGAACGCGATGTGTCCAATCCCAGCCCTATTCCGAGGGGCTGTCAACCGACCAATAGCAGCGCGTGCCATTGATTTGACCGGATGACGCGGGCAATGTGGTTCCTGCATCCCGCGCGAGCAGAGGCGAAACGCCTTGAATCATAATGAACTGAACGGGGAGAGTTTCGACGTGGTGGTCGCCGGTGGCGGCAACGCGGCGCTGTGCGCGGCCGTCACCGCGGCGCGAGCGGGCGCCCGGGTGGCGATCCTCGAGGCCGCGCCCAGGCACATGCGCGGTGGCAATTCCCGCCATACCCGCAACATCCGCACCATGCACGTGGCGCCAACCGATGTGCTGGTCGAGGCCTACGCGGAAGACGAGTATTTCGACGACCTGATGCGCGTCACCGGCGGTGTTACCGACGAGAGGCTCGCGCGCATGGTCATCGCCCAATCGGGCGCGGCGGTGCGCTGGCTGGGGAACCAGGGGCTGCGGTTCCAGCCGGCGCTGGGCGGGACGCTGAGCCTCGCGCGCACCAACGCCCATTTCCTCGGCGGCGGCAAGGCGCTGGTCAACGTGCTTTACCGCGCGGCCGAGGCCGCGGGCGTGCGCGTCTTCTACGACGCGCCGGTCACCGGCCTCGACATCGACGGCAGCCGTTTCCAAGCCGCCACCGTCGGCGGTAGCGGTGCCGCGCCTGCGCGCATCGAAGGCCGTGCGCTGGTCGTCGCCGCCGGCGGGTTCGAAGCGAATATCGACTGGCTGCGTGAATACTGGGGCGCCGCGGCCGACAACTTCCTGATCCGCGGCACGCCCTACAATCGGGGCGAGGTACTCAGGCTGCTGCTGGATGCGGACGCGGCGCGGATCGGCGATCCGAAGCAGTGCCACGCCGTCGCCATCGATGGGCGCGCGCCGAAATTCGACGGCGGCATTGTTACCCGGGTCGATGCGGTGCCCTTCGGCATCGTCGTCAACCGGAACGCCGGGCGCTTTTACGACGAGGGCGAGGACTTTTGGCCCAAGCGCTACGCCATCTGGGGCCGCCTGGTGGCGGCACAGCCGGACCAGATCGGCCATGTCATCATCGATGCCAAACCGGTCGGCCGCTTCATCCCGCCGGTGTTCCCGCCGGTGATGGCCGACAGGATCGGCGAACTCGCAACCCGCCTCGGCCTCGACCCCATAGTACTGCAGGAGACCGTCTCGGCGTTCAACCGCTCCTGCCAGCCGGGCGAGTTCGACCACAACGTGCTGGATGACTGCCGTACCGAGGGCCTCGCGCCGGCGAAGACACATTGGGCGCGGCCCATCGACACCCCGCCCTTCCGTGCCTATTCCCTGCGCCCGGGGATCACGTTTACCTATCTCGGTGTCAAGGTCGATGCGACGGCGCGGATGCAGATGGCCGACGGCCACCCGTCCGACAACATCTTCGCCGCCGGGGAGATCATGGCCGGGAACCTGCTCGGCAAGGGGTACCTCGCCGGCATCGGCATGACCATCGGCGCCGTGTTCGGGCGCATCGCCGGGCGGGAGGCGGCGGCCCGTGCCCGCAACTGACGTCACACCCGCCACGTCCCCATCCGCACCGCACGAGCGAGCGGAGATCCTGGCCGAGGCCGAGCGCCAGATGAACATCTGCAACGCCTGCCGTTATTGCGAGGGCCATTGCGCGGTGTTCCCGGCGATGGAGATGCGGCTGTCGTTCGGCGCGGGCGACCTCGCCTATCTCGCCAACCTGTGCCACGACTGCCGCGCCTGCTACCAGCACTGCCAGTACGCGCCGCCGCACGAGTTCGCGGTCAACCTGCCGCGCGTGCTGTCCGAAGTGCGTAGCCTGAGCTACGAGGACACGGCCTGGCCGCGCGCGTTCGGGCGGCTCTACCGCGCCAACGGGCTCGCGGTCGGGATCATTACGGCGATCGTGCTGGCGACGTTCGTCACCGGCGCCGTCGTCCTGGCGGACCCGGCGGCCTTGTGGGGCGTGAACCGGGGCGTGGGCTCGTTCTACGCCGTCATCCCGCACAACGTCATGGTGGTCCTGTTCGGCGCGGCCTTCGGTCTGGCAATGATCGCACTCGGCGTCGCCACGGTGCGCTTCTGGCGCGGGATGGGCGCGGGCGTGGCGACGAGCGGGGAGAACATCGGCACCGGACCGTGCGTTGCCGCCTCGGCCCGGGCCCTGCACGATGCGGCGACGCTCCGCTACCTCGACGGCGGCGGCGACGGCTGCACCTATCCCGGCGAGGCACCGTCCATGGCGCGGCGCTGGTTCCATCACCTGACGGCCTATGGGTTCCTGTTGTGCTTCGCCGCGACCTGCGTCGCCACCCTGTACCATTACGGACTGGGGATCGAGGCGCCTTATGCGGTCACGTCCGTGCCGGTAGTGCTCGGAATTCTCGGCGGCATCGGCCTGATCGTCGGGCCGATCGGCCTCCTGTGGCTGCGCCATGTGGCCGACCCTGTTCCCGCCGACCCGGGGCGCGAGGGCATGGACGCGGCGTTCATCTTCCTGCTGCTGGCCACCAGCATTACCGGCCTGGCACTTCTGGCCCTGCGCGAGACGGCGGCGATGGGCCTGCTGCTCACGGTGCATCTCGGCATCGTCATGGGACTGTTCGTGACCCTGCCCTACGGCAAGTTCGTGCACGGATTCCTGCGGCTCGCGGCACTCGCCCGATATGCCATCGAAAAGAAAAGGGGCCAGGCGCTGTAGGCCCGGCCCGTTTCCTGCAGCGCAAAGGCGCCGCGGCGGCTACTCCTTCTTTTTCTTCTTTTTCTTGCTCTTGACGATCTTGAGCCCCTGATCCTTCAGCATGGCAAGCATGTAGCTGAACGCTTCCGGCGGCATTTCGGCAAGGTCCTTAATCTGCTTTTCAAGGTCTTCGGCCTTTATGATCGTGACTTCCTCGTTCATTTTCTTGCTCAGGACCTTGAACTCGGGATCACTGATCGTCCTGGTGAAAGCCCCGCGATAGGTGGCGGCAATGTTCGCCGGCGTGTTGGGCGGCAGCGCTACCCATTTGATGATCGAGGAAATGGCCCGCCAGTATTCGAAGGCCTGCTTCGGAATCTTGCCCGTGATCTTGCTCTCGACCGCCGAAGCGAACAGGGGTACGCCTTCGAGGCCCTTCGTCTCCGCCGGTGCCTGACCGGCATTGATGCCCGACTGGTAGAGGATGGCGTACTTGTTCTTGTCGAGCAGTTCGCGCTTCATTTCCTGGTTGGCGAAGGACGTCATGCCGATTTCACCGCGCTCCAAGGCCAGCATTATCTCCGGGGTGCCGCGATAGCCCGCGACCCACTTGGCATTCCAGCCGAGATACTTGATGCCCCAGCCCGTCATGTTCATGCCCGAACGCGGCACGCCGGTAACCGAACCCATGGCCACGGGAGGCTTCGATTTGTCGGTGAGTGCCGCCACCTGGTCCTTGCGGACGATCAGGAAGCTGCCACCGATATCGAGCCCGCCCACCAGCGTGTAGGTGGTGGGGTCGTATTTCGACTGCGGCACGCGGTAGTTGGTGGGATCGATCTGCGAACCCGACGCCACCAGTATGGTGAGCCCGTCGGGTTTCACCTGCTGCGCGAAGTAGTTTTGCGCCGTCAGGCCCTTGGCCCCCGGACGGTTGGACACCACCACGTCGGGCTTGCCCGGCAGATGCTTGCCGAAAAAGCGTTGTAGCAGGCGCGCCGACGCATCCGTGCTGCCGCCGGGTGTCGAGCCGACGATGATCGTGACGGTCTTGCGGGCGAAGGTCACGTCCTGGGCCTGGGCCGAAACCCCGCACAAGAGTGCGAGCGCCAGCGGCACGGCTGCGGCGACGGGGCGGGACACGACGGGTGCGAGGAATGGCATGATCTTGGGCCTCCCGGAAATTGGCCACCCGAACGGGCGGTCTCGATGATTCGCGCGATTATCGCAATCCATTTCATATTTTGCAATTGGCGCGGATTTTTCAGGATTTCTGGGAGCCGTGATCCGATTGTCCGGGGTGCCGCCCGCGCCCTACAATCGCGGCCTACGGCGCACGGCTGCCGCCGTACCACGGGGAGAGCCACACAGATGAAGATCACCGGGGTCGAGCCGATCCTCGTCCGGCTTCCCTACGAGCACGGCGCGCCCAAGCCGGCGCTCGGCATGGGGCCGATCCGCGCCACCATGGACGCGCTGTTCGTGCGGGTGGAGACCGACCAGGGCATCACCGGCTGGGGCGAGGCCTTCGGCTTCGCTACCGTACCCGTGACCGTCCCCGCCATCCGCGACGTGGTCGGCCCGCTCGCCGTCGGCCGGGACGCGGGCGACATCGCGGGCCTGACCGGCGACCTCAGGCGCCGCCTGCAGAACATGATGCACGCCGGCCCGGCGCGGTTCGCCCTTTCCGCGCTGGACATCGCGCTGTGGGATATCGCCGGAAAGGTGCGGGGCCTCCCTGTGTGGAAACTGCTGGGCGGGCCCGGGCGCACGCGCGTCCCGGCCTACGCCAGCCTGCTGCGCCTGCCGACACCCGAGGTAGTGGCGGAGATGGCGGCCGCGGCGGTGGCGCGCGGTTACACCCATGTCAAGCTGCACCAGAAGACACCGGAGATGGCGGCGGCCGCGCGGCGCGCCATCGGCCCGGATGTCGCGCTGATGGTCGATACCAACTGCGCCTGGACGTCGGTGGAGGACGCCATCGCCGCGGCGCGGGCGATGCAGCCCTATGACCTGGCCTGGCTGGAGGAGCCCATCTCGCCGCCCGACGACTACGACGCGCTGGCGCGGCTCCGGCACGAGGGCGGCGTGCCCGTCGCCATCGGTGAGAACCTCGGCAATCCCAACGACGTGAAGTGGATGGCGCGCATGGGCGCAGCCGATATCGTGCAGCCGAGCGTGGTCAAGCACGGCGGCATCAGCGCCGTGTGGGAGATCGCCGCCATCGCCCGCGAACACGGCATCCGTTGCGTGCCGCATGCGCCCTTCGTCGGCCCCGGCCTGATCGCCACCATCCATATCGTCGCCGCCCTGGCGGAAGACGTGGTCTGCGAGCACCGCTACTGCGACCTCGGCGCGAGCCCGCTGGGCGAGGCGGTGATGCAGCGCGGCGGCACCCTCAGGGTGCCCGACGGCCCCGGCCTCGGAATCGCCGTCGACGAGGCGGTTCTGGCGCGCTACCGCGCCGGTTGAGCGGCATCACGACTTCTTCTTTTTCTTTTTCTTCTTCTTTTTCGCGCATTGCTTGGTGTCCTTGGCGACGCTGGCGCATAGGTCGACCTTGGACTTCGTGGCGACGCCGAGGATCTCGCCCACACGGGCAACGACTTCCGGCGAATAGGCGTAGAGCTTGTCGAGCCATTTCGCCATCTCCGGGCCGGTGAGCGGGCTCAGCTCCAACTTGAGCTTGCCGAGCTCTCCGGCGAAGGCCTTGTCGGCCATGGTCGCATCGAACGCCGCGCGCAGCGCCGCCATGCGGTCGGCGGGAACCCCGGGCGGGGCGACATAGGGCCGCCCCATCTCCTGCAGGATGGCGTTGAATTCCAGCACCTCGCGTTCCTTCGGGCCGACGAGGTCGATGGGATTGGGCACGCCCTTCAGCTCGTCGAGGCTGGTCAGGCCGATCTGGGCGATGACGTTGACCTGCTTCTTGGTGAACCAGTCGGGATTGGAAGCGCGCAGGGTGGACAGGCCGAGGCCGCAGATGCCGTCGACCTCCCCGCGCTCGAGCGCGAGGCGCGAGCCCGAGGTCGAATAGCCCATGATGACCTTGAACCTGGTGCCCATGAGCTGGTTGAGGATCAGCGGCAGCGTCGCCGAGTTGCCGGTGCGCCCGGTCGCCGAAACGGTCATCGCCTTGCCCACGATCTTGCGGATGTCCTTGTAGGGGCTGGTGTGCCAAGTGACGCAGAGGAGCTGCGACTTGGCGATGGAGCCGACGGCGCCGAACTTGCGCACGTTGAACTTGGCCTTGTCGTTGCCGAGCAGATGGGCGCTCAGGATGGCGCTGTAGGTCGCCAGTATCCGCGAGCCGTCCCGCGGGGCACTGTTGTAGGCCCAGTTGGTGGCCAGCATGCCGCTGGCGCCGGGCATGTTCTGCACCACGATGTTGGGATGGCCCGGCAGATGCTTGCCGTAATGGCGCGCCAGCACCCGGGTATAGGTGTCGTAGCCGCCGCCGGCGCCCGATGCGACCACCATGCGGAAGCCGCCCTTCTTGTAGAAAGCCTCCACCGATTGCGCCGCGGCACCGCCCGCGACGAGGCAAAGCACCGCCAGGAAGGCGAAAGCGATGGGCCATCTACGCGACGGATAAAGACTGGGATTGTTCATGTCGTTCTCCCTGTCGGGCGCAGGCGTGGTGGCGAGGGACTCTCCCGGGGTCCGGCCTGCGCCGCGTCACCGCGATCCGGGAGCCAACCGATTTTTCTTTGGCCAGGCACATACGCGCGCGTCGAGGATGCCCCGGAACGGGGTCGGGGGCAAGGGAGGGGCCGGCGGGCCGGGCGGCGAATCGCGGCCCCGCCGTTGTCATGTTTGCCGTATAGTTTCGCCTCGAGGTCGAGAAAAAGGAGGAACGCCATGATTCGCGCCAGGTCACTCGCTGCACTTGGCACCGCCCTGGGCCTGGCCTTCGCGGCCATGCCCGCCGGATCCCAGAGCCTGTTCGACAAGGGCAAGGAGATGCTGCAAGGGTTCGGCGGCGATTCGGCGCCCGGCGGCGGAGCGGCGGGCCTGAGCTCCGGGGAAATCGCCTCCGGGCTGCAGGAGGCGCTGCGCGTCGGCGCGGAGCGGGTCGTCGGCACGCTCGGCCGCACCGACGGGTTCAACAAGGCGCCCGACGTGCACATTCCCCTGCCTGGCTCCCTCAAGAAGGTGCAATCGGCGCTGGCCAAGGTCGGCATGAGCAGCCTCGCCGACGACCTCGAACTGCGCCTCAACCGCGCGGCAGAAACGGCCGTGCCCAAGGCGCAGAAGCTGTTCACCGGCGCCATTTCGCAGATGACCATCGACGACGCGAAGAAGATCCTCAACGGGCCCAAGGATTCCGCGACCCAGTACTTCCGCTCCAAGATGGGCGCGCCGCTCGCCGCCGACATAAAGCCCATCGTCGATGGCCAGCTCGCCGAGGCGGGCGCCGTCGCCGCCTACGACCGCATGATGGGCCAGTACAAGAGCATCCCCTTCGTCCCCGACGCCAAGGCGAACCTGACGGAATATGTCGTCGGCAAGGCGGTGGACGGGGTGTTCCTCTACCTCGGCAAGGAAGAGGCGGCGATCCGGGAAAACCCGGCCAAGCGCACCACGGAACTGCTGAAGAAAGTCTTCGGCGGGTAAGGACGATCGCAGAATGCGCGAGGGGGCGCCGTCACTGGCGTTCGCGGGTTTCGTGGAAGGCAATGTCCGGCCATTCCTTCGCCGTGTAGTTGAGCTCCCACGTGTCACGGGCGAGGAACACCGGCGCGCCGTCGCGATCCTCGGCCAGGCTGGCGGCTTGGCGGTCGCGGAAGCGCTTGAGCACCGCCGGGTCCTCCGCCGTAACCCAGCGTGCGGTCTGGAAGGGCGCCGCCTCGAACTCGACCTTGATCTTGTATTCGTCGGCCATGCGCGCGACGAGGACGTCGAGCTGCAACTGCCCGACCACGCCGACGATCCACTGCGACCCCAGGACCGGGCGGAACACCTGGGTCACGCCCTCCTCGGCCAGGTCTTCCAGCGCCCGGCGCATCTGTTTCGCCCGCATGGGATCGCCGAGCCGCACCCGGCGCAGGATTTCCGGCGCGAAATTGGGGATGCCGGTGACGCGCAGCTCTTCCCCCTCGGTGAGCGTGTCGCCGACCCGCAGCGTGCCGTGGTTGGGAATGCCGACGATGTCGCCGGGCAGCGCCTCGTCGGCCAGTTCGCGCTCGCGGGCGAAGAAGAACATCGGATTGTGAACGGTGATGCTCTTGCCGGTGCCCGACTGGCGCAGCTTCATGCCGCGCCGCAGGCGGCCCGAGCAGACGCGGAAGAAGGCGACCCGGTCGCGGTGGTTGGGGTCCATGTTGGCCTGCACCTTGAAGACGAAGCCCGCGACTTCGCGCCCGTCGGGCGACACGGGATGGGGCTCCGCCGGCTGGGCCCGCGGCGCCGGCGCCCAGGCGCCGATGGCGGCAAGTAGCTCGGCAACGCCGAAGTCCTTGAGGGCGCTGCCGAAGAATACCGGCGTCTGGTGGCCTTCGTGGTAGGCGGCGATGTCGAACGGCTTGTAGGCCGAGAGCGCCAGTTCGGCGGCCTCGCGGAAGGCGGCGAGTCCGGGCTCCTTGACGTGACCGGCCAGCGCCGCGTCACCGGGCCCGGCGCAATCGACGGCGGCCCCAGCCGCTTCCCCCGCCGCCCGCGCCGCGATGAAGCGGTTGCGACGGAGGTCGAACAGGCCCTGGAACTCCCCGCCCATACCGACCGCCCAGGTCGCCGGACAGACGTCCAGCGCCA